>CAYPYL010000297.1:0-1518 GCA_964414605.1 uncultured Dehalococcoidaceae bacterium | reverse complement strand
ATGAGGGCGGTCTCCTCGCCGCAGACAAAGGCGCCGGCTCCTTCCTTAATCTTTAAATGGAAGTTGAAACCGGAACCCATGATATTATCACCGAGTAGTCCGTACTTCTCCATCTGCTCAATGGCGACCTTCAGCCGTTGAATCGCCAGCGGGTATTCAGCCCGTATGTAAATATAGCCTTCCGAAGCGCCGATGGCGTAAGCGCCGATAAGCATACCTTCCAGCACGGCGTGGGGGTCACCCTCCAGCACCGCCCTGTCCATGAACGCCCCGGGGTCGCCTTCATCGGCGTTGCATATAATATATTTCTGCGTGCCGGGGGCATCGTGACAGAACTGCCACTTGAGTCCGGTGGAGAAACCGGCGCCGCCGCGACCGCGCAGTCCCGATTTTTTAATATCATCAATTACTTCCTGCTGCTTCATGTCGAGCGCTTCGGCCAGTCCTTCGTAACCGCCGCCGGCAATATACTGGTCGATATCGGTGGGGTCGATATTACCACAGTTACGCAGGGCGATGCGCACCTGGGGCTTGAGGACCGGAAGGTCGAAAAGCCGCGGTATCCCCTCGATTTCTCCTTCGCCGCGGGTGCCCAGGGCGATATCGGGGCGGGGATTATCGCTCTCCAGGTAGTCCCGGACAATCTCGGCCATGAGTTCAGGGGTGAGATTTCCGTAAAAGATACTCGGCCTGCCCGCCTTGGCCACCTCTATCAGGGGCTCGGCGTAGCAGAGGCCGATACAGCCTACCTGGATGATATCGGCGTCCAGTCCGTTCTTGTCCAGCTCGCCGCGGAGAGTCTTGAGGATATCTTCAGCGCCGGCGGCGATGCCGCAGGTCCCCGTACCTATTAAGATACGGGGCTTCGTGCTTGCCTGCATAGCCTCCCACTTTGATATTGCCTGCTTTTTTACTTCTTGAAAATCCATCATATCCCCCTGAATATTGCTCCTAGTCCTTATGACCCAGTATCTCTTTAACCTTGTCCGGCGTCATCCGGCCGTACACCCTGTCGTTGACGACCACCACCGGCGCCAGGGCACACGAACCGAAGCAGGCGACCGTCTCCAGCGTGTATTCCATGTCGGGAGTCGTCTCCCCGTCCTTGATGCCCAGCAGCTTTTCTATCTTGTCGAGTATCCGGGGCGCCCCCTTAACGTAACAGCCCGTGCCGCGGCATACCTTGACAACGTTCCGTCCGATGGGCACGAACCTGAATTGCGCGTAAAAAGTAGCCACCCCGAAGACGGTGCATTCCGGCACATCGACAAAATCCGCTATCCGGCTCATCGCCTCTTCCGGCAGATAGCCGAAGACCCGCTGTACCTGCTGCAATATGGGTATCAATTCGGCTTTATCGCCGGTAAAAGACTCGAGCACCTTATCTACTTTAGCCGCTATATCGCCACTTTCTTTTTCGGTTACCGTACCGACTGCCTGCTTTACGTCAGCCATACTCATTCCAGACCTCGCTTTACTTACCACTTTTCCTGTTGAAGACGGCACCATATCCAGGTG
>CAYPYL010000296.1:0-1525 GCA_964414605.1 uncultured Dehalococcoidaceae bacterium | reverse complement strand
CAAGGCCCTCTGGCTGCTGGGATTGACCCTGCTCTTCCGCAGCAGCTGCATCATAGGGATGACCGGCTATCTGCCGCTCTACTTGAGAGAGAAGGGGTGGGCGGTGGCCGGCGCCGATGGTGCCTTGGCGGCTTTCTACGGCATCAGTACGCTGTGCGTCGTGCCGCTGTCGATATTATCGGATAAAATCGGTTCCAGGAAACTGATACTTAATATAGGACTGGCGGTGACGCTCGTCTGCTTCGGTATCCTGCCCCTGGTGGACGGCGGTACAATCTGGGCGCTGATGCTGGTATCCGGCATTTTCATGGATGGTTTCATGACGATTATCATGACCATGATGCTGGAAACCGAGGGGGTCGGGCCGATATATTCGGGCACGGCCATGGGTCTTGTCCTGACTATTGCCCAAATCGGTAATGTTGTTTCTCCCCCTCTGGGTAACAGCCTGGCGAGCATCCATCCGGGTCTGCCTTTCGTCTTCTGGGGGGGCCTTTCTATTTTCGCCTTGATAGCCCTGGCCTTGGTGAAAGACACGGGCTGGAAACATGTTGATGCAGCCGCAAGGGCATGAAGATAATCTGCTGAAAATAATCAATAAAGGAGGATGAAAGTGGCAAAACGTATTATTCTTTATAACCTGGCAGACAACGTGACCGATGAGCAGTTCAAGGATTACGTCGTCAGTGAGAAGGGTCCCCTGATTAACGGCCTGCCCTCTGTCAAGAAGTATGAGCTGGTTAAAATAACCGGCACGTCGGCGGAGAAAATTCCCTATAAATACTGCGGCATTGTCCACGTTACCAGCGTTGAGGAGTTTGACGAGAAAGCCGGAAAAACGCAGGAATACCAGGACTTTTTGAAGAAGTTCATGCCGATGGCCAAAGACCTGATGGTGCTGTCCGGCGAGGAAATTTACTAGTTTGTAAATCCTGAAAAGCGTGATATACTGCGGGTGCCTGCATCCTTTACCGTTCCGGTCAGCAGGTTATCTGGAAAATCGGCGAACGTGTCGTAAAGGAGGCGATTTTGCATTTAGAACATCTTTTTACCGAGGAGCAGCGCCAGCTGCGGCAAACGTTAAGGGACTTTACCAGGAAGGAAATCATACCATTTACCAGGCAGCTGGAAGAGGACTACAGCCTGGTTGAGAAAGTCCACCAGAAACTCGTCGATATCGGGATTCAGGCATCCATGTATCCGGTGGAATACGGCGGCGGCGGCATCAATTCCATGACTTATATGGCTATTATTGTCGAGGAACTCTCGAAGGGCGATGCCGGCATAGCTTTATCTGCAGGCTCGAATACCGCCGGCACGGGCCCGGCCGGGGCCGTCGGCAATAAAGCGATACTTGACAGGTTCGCTCCCCTCTTCTGTAAAGGCAAGCTGGCCTATGCCTGCCTTTCTATGACCGATGAGTCCGGAGGGGCGGATACGGAAAACCCCCTCCTCCACGGCGGCGGTATCAAGACCACCGCCAGGCTGGATGGCGACGAATACGTCATCAACGGCAGCAAGATGT
>CAYPYL010000295.1:0-1558 GCA_964414605.1 uncultured Dehalococcoidaceae bacterium | reverse complement strand
ATGTCGTCGAGGGCATCCAGTTCCACCCGGAGTCGATAATGACACCGGAAGGTCATGATATCCTGTCTAATTTCCTCGCCCTTTCGGTATCTGCACGGAGGTAATTATGGAAGAGTTGATATACCTGAACGGTTCGCTGGTGCCGCGCTCGGAAGCACATGTATCCGTCCTGGACTACGGGTTCCTCTACGGCTACGGACTTTTCGAGACGATGCGCGCCTATCACGGTAAAATATTTCTCCTGGAGCGCCATTTGAAAAGACTGCTCGGTTCGGCGGCGGCTATCGGACTGGGCGACTCCCTGGCGGGGTACGACCTGGATAAAGCCTGCCGGGATACGCTGGAGGCGAACAAGCTGGAGTATGCCCGCCTGCGACTGACCGTTACCGGCGGCGAGGCGGAATCGTTGCCATGGTCGGGCGGGAAAGTCGCGCCCACGGTGGTTATAACGGCCAGACCTTACGCGCCTTTCCCACCGGAAAAGTACGAGCAGGGTTTTAAGGCGGGTATCGCCCCGGTGCGCCGCTGTTCACAGTCGATAATCACCAGTATGAAGTCATTAAGCTATCTTACCAGCGTGGTGGCCCGCCGTGAGGCTACGGCAAAAGGACTCGACGAGGCACTGCTGCTGAATGAAGACGGGTATCTCACCGAGGGCGGGGGCTGCAACGTCTTTTTAGTAAAATCGTCGCGGCTGGTAACGCCGTCCCTGGCGAGCGGCATCCTGCCGGGAATCACCCGCGATGTGGTACTGGAGCTGGCAGATGAGCTGGGGATAATCGTTACCGAAGGCACCGTGGGGTTGGCGGTAATCAGGCAGTGCGACGAGGCTTTCCTCACCAATGCGATGATTGAGGTGATGCCGCTGACGGCGGTCAGCGATAACGAGGGGAATACGGTGACCATCGGCGGGGGAAAGCCGGGGGAGATTACGCGGCGGCTGATGGCCGCCTATAGAGAGAGGGTGGAAAAGGAGACCGCGGCCTAGTCTTTACCAGAACTCCGTCTGTGTTACGTGCTCGGTCTCCCTGATGATTTTCCTTATTCCCGCCCGCGCCTGCTTATCAGTAACCGGCTCGACTTCCGATACCGGCAGACCGTCCCGGTGCTTTTCCGCCTGCCATTTGACGATGTATCCCGGCACCAGAGCGCTGGCATAGTCAGCCGTCCCGCAGCAGGAGGCGTCGACCACCGCCTCGCTAAGGACATACAGGACTTCCCGGCCGTTATACTTGAGTCGCACTTCCTTCAGCGGCGTATAATGCCCGGCGATGGCGTTGACGTCCCGGTTCAGTTCCAGGTGAGTGTATCTTGCTGCCATAATCGCCCCCGCTATAGGGAGACCTCCGGCGATTCAAGTCCCGTAGATTCCGGCAGGCCCAGCACGATGTTCATGTCCTGCACGGCGGCGCCGGAGGCGCCCTTGCCCAGGTTATCGAAGCGCGCCGAAATCAGAATCCTTTCTTTGCCGCCGAAGACGAAGATATCGAGGTTGTTGGTGCCGTTACAGTCGGCGAAGGTCATGAAGCCGTTCTTCAGGTGCTCGTCCGGTGGATAG
>CAYPYL010000294.1:0-1559 GCA_964414605.1 uncultured Dehalococcoidaceae bacterium | reverse complement strand
CGGCGGTCACCTGGTCGGCCTTTTTTCCGGCTCGCTGTGCGCGTTCATTCCCCACACGTCTACCCTGGCATCAATCAGCGTCTATGCCCTGGCCGTGGGGGTTTCCATCTGCCTGATGGTGGCACTGGACTTCGAGCACCCGCCCGCCAGCGGCACCGCGCTGGGAGTAGCCATTACCGGCTTCTCTCCCGGCGTGATTATCGCCGTCTTTACCAGCAGCCTGGTGCTTGCACTGGCGCATCACTTTTCCAAGAAATTCCTGAAAGACCTCACCTAGGCCAGCCCCCATCAGCAAATATATATTAGCTGTTTGGATAAAAGTATTCTGTTAAAATTTGACAATTGTCACTAAATATGCTATATTATTGACTGCTGACTTTTACATAGGGGGGATTATAAAATGTTGCCCAGCGAGATGATAATTCTGATGGCTACGGTCGTCAATACAAAAACGGGTAATAAATTGCTAACCAGGCCCATGGATATCACCGGTGAATACATCGGCTATCTCTATAATTCGCTGGTGAACCGTGGCTATCTTAAAGGCCACCGGGCCACTGGTTATCAGCTTACCGTGTTTGGCAGAGAGGCTATCTCCGACTTTATAAAAAAGAACCGCACCAAGTCTAAGGACGTGGTCAATAGATTAAAAATGCTGGGCATCGAAATCAGCAAGGAACAGCAGCGGAAAATAGAAAAAATAGAAAGAGAAGCGGTCGGTATGAGTTAATTATCTGCCAATATCCTGCCATATTCCCGCACACAGGGAGAATTCAGGCCTGTGTGACCTCCTTTATTATAGTGAGCTATGCATTCGATTCGGCGGGGTGCATAGCTCACGTTTTTATTGGATATTTGAATTAAGGACGATCTTCAACGTATAATCAGTATCAGGTAATCATTATTCAAGGAGAAGGCAAATGATTTCAGAGAAGTATGCCAAGTATTACAAAAGCAAACCGGTGGGAGATTTCACCAAGTTGTACCCCGAACTTACCGCCCCCTCTTTTCACATCTGGGGCAAGGAATGGGACTCCGGTTACAGGATGGACTGGTTTTGCGTTACCGAGCCGTTCCTGATGATAAACGACCCCCATACTCACGACTTCGACCAGTTTCTCGCTTTCCAGAACGCCGATGCCACTCAAGTTAATGAATTCGATGCCGAGGTATGGCTCTACCTGGGTCCGGAGGGAGAGCAGGAAAAACTCGTCATCACCGAGACCTGTTTCGTGTACGTCCCGGCCGGCATGGTCCACACCCCGCTGGAGTTCAAGGAAATCCGCAAGCCTATCGTCTTCATGGATATCGCCCTTACCGCCAAGTACGTGCGTAAGCCGGAAGACGAATCTAAGCCGGTTGTCCAAGAAGGGCCTTAAAGTATAGACCGCCGGATTTTGTTCCGGTATCACATTACGGCGGGGAGAACGTTCAGAAAAGCCCGTCCCTTTTCAGACTGGCATGGTCTTTCCCGCCGATGATGATGTGGTCGAGGACATCTATGCCCATAATCTGACCCGCCTCCGCCAGTCGTTTGGTCAGCCGCAGGTCGTCCTCGG
>CAYPYL010000293.1:0-1570 GCA_964414605.1 uncultured Dehalococcoidaceae bacterium | reverse complement strand
TTCGCCCTGGCCAGCGCCACCGGGCAGCTGCCGGCCGGCTGGTTCGCCGACCGCTACGGGCCGATTCCCCTGATAATGATAGGCACCCTGGGCGTAGCCGTAGCCGGGATACTAGTCGGCTTATCCGCCAACTTCGTAATGTTGATAGCCTGCCTGATGCTGATGGGGCTTTTATCCGGGGGTTATCACCCGGCGGCGACACCGCTTATCTCGGCATCGGTAGACCCGAAGCAGCGCGGCCGGGCGCTCGGCTTTCACCTCGTCGGCGGCAACGCCGCGTTTTTCGTGGCACCGATTATCGCCGCCGGCATAATCAGCGCGTTCGGAGAGACCAGCGGTTGGCGGTATTCGTACATTATCCTGGCGATACCGACGGTGATTTTCGCCCTGATTTTCTATATATTCCTGGCGCGGCGCAGCGGAAAGACCCACGTGGCGATGGTTAAGCAGAAGATTACCGAGGAGCATGCGCCCCAGCCGGGGTACAAGCGGCGGCTGATTGCCTTTTTGACGATGATGATTGTGGGCGGCGGCATCGGCATGTCGATTATTCCCTTCCTCACTCTGTACATGACGGACGAGCTGGGGGCGTCCAACGCGATGGCCGGCGGTCTGATGTCGATTGTGTTTTCCTCGGGGCTATGGGCGGGCCCGGTCGGCGGCTACATCTCCGATAAGATAGGCAGCGTCAAGGTAATTATCGCCACGGGTCTTCTATCCGGGATACTGATTTATGCCTTTAAATGGGTAGAAATCGGCCCCAGCCTCTATTTCGTCCTGTTTCTCCAGGGTCTTAACATGGCCCTGCGTATGCCGGTGACCGAGGTATTTATCATGACACAGGCGCCGGCTAAGCACCGTTCCAAGATTTTCGGCATTTATTACTCTACCATGCAGTATACCGGGGCGATATTCGTTCTTCCGGGCGGTTATCTGCTGGAGAGGTTCGGCTTTGACACGATGTTCACCTGGGCGGCGGTGGGGGTAACGATTGTGGCAATAATAACCGCGTTCTTTATATACGACGCCAATGACCACTACCACCCCGAGACACAGCCTTCCTAGCCGGTTGACTGGTCGCTTTCACCTTTTATCAGCTTTTCGCCGTATTCCAGCAGGACTTTCTGACGTTCCGGCGGGACTTTCTGCGTTCCCAGCCAGGTTTTTAGCGCTTCGAGCGGTTCTATATCCTCCGCACTGCGGTCGCCCAGTCGCAGGCGCGTCTCGCGGTGTATTTCGCGGGCGATGGTGGAGTAATGTGATTCTTTCAAGGCGTCCCTTATTTCATTATTGCGCAGCTGACCTTCCAGCGACGACGGCAGGTCTATTTTAAGGCGAACGACGGCATCCCGGACACCCCTTTCTTTACCGGCGATAGCCCGCAGCACGGTAGCGGTGGGGTCGAGGTCATTTGCTTCCGGGGCGGCATTTATGGTGATAAAGGGGCGGGCGTTAACGGGGTGGAACCGGAAGGATACCTGCCTTTTGCCACCGGCCGGGTCCGGCTCGATGTCCACCACGCAGAACCCCTTTTCCTCGTTTTCCTCGCCGAAGTCCACGCGCTCCAGGC
>CAYPYL010000292.1:0-1629 GCA_964414605.1 uncultured Dehalococcoidaceae bacterium | reverse complement strand
GGCTCGATGGTTAATATGTCCCGGTCGATGACACACATATCCGCCAGCTTTCCCGGTTCGATAGAGCCCTTGATATTTTCCGCGTGCTCCTGCCAGGCTCCTTCGATAGTATACATGCGGATGGCTTCTTCAACGGTGACACGCTGGTCGGGACCCCTGACCGTGCCGGTGGCCTTGGACTCCCGGAGTACGGCCGCCTGGATTCCCGCCTGCCAGCTCGGATAGACCACCGGGGCATCGGACCCGGCCGATAGATGGACTCCGGCATCGATTAATTTACGCAGCGGGAACTGCCGGGTAGAAAGCTCAATCCCCACCAGCTTATCCATGGCATCGGAGAAAGTCCATTTCAGGATAGGCTGAACACCGAGGCCGAAACCATGCTCTGCCGCGATTTTGATATACTTGTCCGAGATGAAATCGGAATGCAGCACGTAGTGGCGAAGATTTTGCGGGTCTCCCCTTTCCGCCTCCAGGAAACCGTCGATGGCGGCTTCAATCGCCCGGCCGCCGATGGCGTGCACACCAACCTGAAACCCGTACCGGTGGGCGAGGCAAATCATCTTTATCAGCTCGTTGCGGCGGTCTTCATCGCTATTGCCGGGGATAACCAGGCTGCCCCTTCCGCTGCCGTCGGGGTAGTCATCGTGCATCCAGGCAGTCTTGGCCATGGGCGTACCGTCGGCGAATATCTTGACACCGGCCACGTGCAGCCATTCGTTACCGAAACCGGAATGAACACCCAGCTGGGGAATAACCTCCCGAAAGTCATCGTAGGTACAGGCGCCGTACTCTCCGAAGAGGTACAGCCAGCCCACCCTTAATGTTAACTTGCCTTCATTAAGCAGGTCATTATATATCCCGATACATCCGGACCCGAACAGACCGCCCTGGAACTCCTCACCCCCGGAACCCAGGGCGCCTTCCGTAATACTGGTTATCCCCAGGGAATTCAACTCCCGTATCATGGCCTGTATTCCCCGCCGCTTCTCCTCTTTCGTCCAGAGGGGCACCGCCTTCATCACGAGACTCTGCGCGGGGAACTCCCTGAAAATACCCGTGGGCTCTCCGTCATCCGGGTCTTTAAGGATTACTCCGCCCTCCGGGGTCGGCGTGTCCCTGTTAATCCCGGCTATCTCCATCGCCCGACTGTTTACCCACACTTCATGCTGGGTGTAATGGGCGAGTATCACGGGGTTATCGGGGGAAACCGCGTCCAGGTCTTTACGATTCGGGTAACGCTCCGGGTCGTTAAGGCACTCCTCCAGATAACCTTCGTCCCAGCCCATACCCCTAATCCACTCGCCGGGCCCGGCTGTTTTCGCCTTCTCCGCCACCGCCTGTACGATGTCAGCTATTGATTTTACCGTCGGATAGCCGACATCGAGCGTCAGGGGAGGCCGAGTGCCGCCGTAGAGGGCGGCATGAATATGGGCGTCGTTGATGCCCGGCAGCACCGTCTTTCCTTTAAGGTCGATAACCTCCGCACCGGCGCCGGCAGCCCGCTTGACGTCCTCATCAGACCCGACGGCAAGAATCCTGCCTCCTTTAGTCGCCACCGCTTCAGCAATAGAGAAACTGCCGTCAACCGTGATTATCTTACCGTTGATAAAAACTAAATCCGTCATC
>CAYPYL010000291.1:0-1648 GCA_964414605.1 uncultured Dehalococcoidaceae bacterium | reverse complement strand
GGAGGGAGCCGACGAGCTTGATGGAGAAATCGTCCAGGCGCAGGCTGGGCAGCGAGAGCGTGACGTTGGGGTAGCTTTTAGATAATTTACCAACCAGTTCGTCGACCCCGTGATAGTCGGTGGTATTCAGTGATACCAGGGAGACTTCATCGTAACCGCAATTGCCGATAAGGTCCCCGACTGCCTGAATGACCTCTTCGTGGGGACGTTCGCGCACGGGACGGTAAATCATGCCGGCCTGGCAGAAACGGCAGCCCCGACTGCACCCGCGCTGGACTTCGATGGCGGCGCGGTCATGAATGACCTCGATGAAAGGCACGACCGGGCGGGTGGGAGGCGGGGGCAGCTTGGTGACAATGCGCCGCTGAATCTTCGGCTTGGCCTCGGGGACGGTCGGCGTGATGCTTTTGGTGAGGCCATCGGGACCGTATTCCACCTTATACAGACTCGGGACGTAGATACCGGTAATCCCGGCCAGTTGTTTCAATAAGCTGTTTTTCTCTTTGCCTTTCGCCTCCCGGTAAGCGCCGAGGAACTCCGGAAGCACCTCCTCGCCGTCGCCGATAATGAAAACGTCGATAAAGTCGGACATGGGCTCCGGGTTGAGGCAGCAGCTGCCGCCGGCGATTATCAGGGGGTGGGAAACGTCCCTGTTCGCGGCCAGCACCGGTATCTGCGAAAGGTCCAGCATATTGAGCACGTTGGTATAGGACAATTCATAGCCGAGGGAGAAGCCGATGATGTCGAAGTCCTTGAGGGGACGCCGGCTTTCCAGGCTGAAAAGGGGGATATTGCTTTCACGCATGCGTGCTTCCATATCCACCCAGGGGGCGTAAACCCTCTCGGCGAGGACATCCGGCTGGCGGTTGAGCAGGTCGTAGAGGATGGGGATTGCCAGGTTGGACATGCCGATTTCGTACGTGTCCGGGTAAGCCAGCGCTACTTTTACGGCGGTTTTATCCCAGTCCTTGGTGATGCTGTTCCACTCGCCGCCGGTATAGCGGGCGGGACGGTTGACCTGATGAAGAATCTCATTATCGAGCAAGATACGCCTCCAGACTTTCAATTATAAGTGTTAAGCGATTGCAGGCGCAAATGAACAACGTAAGGAGTAACTGCGGAATTGCGCAATTGAGGTAATATTGTCGGGCGACAGGCGAGGAACTCCCCTTTTTATCGGGCATGATTTGGTGTATATTAGGGTTATTCAGAAAAATCAAGGGTGAGGAGGAGAAATGAACGTTATCTGGGTAGTATCCGATTCTTTAAGGTGCGACCACGTGGGCGCTTACGGCAACAAGGATATTATCACTCCGTCCATCGATGCCTTCGCGGAGAAGTCCGTGCGCTTTGACCGTCACTACATAGCCGGCTTCCCCACCATGCCGACCCGCGCCGATTATTTGACCGGCCGCTGGACGATGTCCTACATGCAGTGGGAGCCGCTGTTCAATGACGAAGTCACGCTCCCGCAGCTGCTCTCGGACAACGGCATTAATACCGCCGCCATGGTCGATACGCCGTTCTTTATCCGCCGGGGCATGAACTACGACCGCGGCTTCCGTACCTTTACCGAAATCACCGGCCAGATGCACTTGGAATGGAGGGTCAACCCGGCCACCAAGGAGGGACAGGTCAACCACAGTAT
>CAYPYL010000290.1:0-1648 GCA_964414605.1 uncultured Dehalococcoidaceae bacterium | reverse complement strand
CAAAAGGACGTACCATATATACACCAGTTCATCAGAGGTAAAGAGACGATTGGTACTATTCAAACGCAATAGACCCGACGATGTCCTGTTTCTACAGCATGTGCGTTTTGCCGGCGAGAAGATACCCCGCGGCAAGGTCAGGATGCTCTACTGCGATGCATCCGGCAAGGTGTATTCCTCTATCATCAGCCGCTCGGTGTACGAACGCGCCCGTGATAACGCCGCCATCATGACGCGTCGACGCAAACCCTTCGCAACTATCGGCCTGGAGACCGGCCCCGGCCAGTTCGTCCCGACAACGATAGAAATAAACAGCCGCGAAGCATGGGCGCTGGAACACATCCTGGAGCACGCCCTAAAAAACGGCAGGCTGCCGGATATACTCAAAAAATATCTCAAGCCGTTGGTAAAAATCGATGAGTCAGAACGTGAAACCGTCATCAGCGATTACCGCAAGCGCCGGCGGACACCCGCGGAACCCACTCCCAAAGTGCTGGAGAGACTGCCGTATTACCAGGAAGAGGACATGGAAGTCTCCGTGCCGATTTATAAAGCCGAATACGCCTATCCCCTCATTGTCCTCAAACTACTCCCTACCGAGGCGCGCGCGCCGCGGAGCGGCCGCAGGCTTTTAATTCTGGACAGCTCGGGGGACATGGCCGTTATCACGGTGCCTGCTCCATTGGCCCGCAAGATGGAACTTGAACTCACGGAGCGGGGCGGTAATAAACGCGGTAATACCTGCGCGCTAATCTCGCGAAGTCCAGATGGATATACCGTCAGTTACATGTCCATCAGCCTTCAGCAGAGAAAATCACTGGATACACTGACCAGGTACTTCGAGGCGACCGGCAGCAGCAAACAGCCTGTTTCTCTGGCGGTAAAAACGGTGCTTACCCGCGCTAAAGACAGCACGCCCTCCCCGGCACGTTAGACGGTATATCAAACTAAGGCTTATCCTTCTTTTCAGGTGGCGCTTTTTCTGTCTTCTCCCCTCCCCCGAAGAGCTTTTCTCCGTTGGGAACGACGCCGTTCATGCGGCCTTCCATATCGGCAGGCTGTAACGTCGTCTTTCTCCCGAACCTCGGCAGACTCGGCGAAAAGAGCCAGGCGTACAATCGCGGCAGCGGCGTCTTCTCCAGCAGCAACACCAGTATGGAGGTAATCACGATGCTTATAAGCACCACGCCGTAGGTGACATTTTTAATGATTTCTCCGCCGACTACTCCCTGCTGCAAGGGTATGCTTGCCAGCACCACCGCGGCCAGGCCCTTGGGTACCATGACTGCCATGACGGATAAATCTTTGGCCCCTACGGCCTGTTTCACGGACAGCTTAACGGCGGGAATGCGCAGGACAAAGGCCACGGCTGTTAGTATCAGCCCGACGATGATGAGCCAGCCGCTGATAAGTTCCAGCGAGATGCCGAGATAGATAAAGAAAAATGCCTTGAGGAGGAATGCCACCTCACTGAAAAACACCTTTTCCGTCTCGTTGAGGCCGACCGGCTCCTTCGCCATCCACGATTTAAAAATCGGTATGCGTATCGTCTCAATATTTCCGATTGTTACCCCGAAGGCAAGGGCGGCGATGGCCCCGCTGAATCCCAGCGTCTCCACGATGCCGTAGATAACGAAAACGAAGGCCG
>CAYPYL010000289.1:0-1676 GCA_964414605.1 uncultured Dehalococcoidaceae bacterium | reverse complement strand
TTACAAATTTTACCCCATAAGTGACCGTTCAGACAAGGTTATCAGCGGGGATGGAGGGGTTAAAGTAAAAAAGCATCGTGTGGGGTTAGGGGGCTATTGCGGGGCTATTTCCACTGTCGTGACTGGCGGTCGAATCTTAAGAACCTCCGGTTGAGATACTCGATATTGCCGCAGTTGGGGCACTTTTTATAATAGCCGAGCTCTTTATCGCACATGAAAAAGGTAATGCTTCGGCACTCCGAGCAGTACCCGTCCGGCTCTCCCGGCGGTTCCGTCACTATTACGTCACGCTTTACGACGTCTTCCGTTATCATGTCCGTACCCTGCAACATTTAGTAGATTGAAGGGAGCGGTGAGGGCAAGGGGCTTCCTACAATATTAATGTAGCCCAAAAGTACCGGAGTCAAACAGCAGGCTGGCACCCATATCAATTTCAGGCTGCCCCTCAATTTACCAGCGGTCTTTGACAGCGGCGGTTAAGCTCGGGGTCTACGTTTCAGTTCGAAGATGTTGTTGACCTCGCCGTCCGGGCAGGACAACTGAATGATATCCGGGTCTTCCTGCCATGGGAAGGTGGCCCCGAACTGCAAAGCTAGAGCTACGGGGTAGATGGCGTTGAAGGCCAGACTGCACATGCCCGGCGGGGTCATGTAATTGAATACCCATTCGTCCCCGATTTTATGGCCGACGTGACAGGGGTTCTGGTTGCCGATGAGCTTTATAACCACCTCGTATTCTTTCTTTTCCATAATCATTCTCCCGGTCTTAGTGACTTATTATTCGATAGCAACAAGGTGTCTGAATACTATTTTTTTAAAACGCGGACATATCCCCGGATACAGAAGAGGCCCATAATCCGTAAAATCGACAACATGAAGACTATGAGCCTCGCTTTATCGATGAGACTTAAGGAGCGGTAAAGTTATTTTTATTTTTAAGCGTTCTATTGGCTTATGTGATGAAACGGGTTCAGGCCTTCCTTAGTATAGCCAGACCGGCAAGTATCACGCCCAGACCCAGTATTATATCTATAATTCCATTGAGTCTGACAGCGCTGGCGGTGCCGACATTAGACCTGGCCAGTCCCAGTCCTACCTTATTTCCATACACGTAATTATATTCGACGCTCGGCGGGGCGTCAGACGCTTTCATCTGGTTATACTGGGCGGTGACTGTGTCGTATGTGGCGTCCAGCTTGTCCAGGGGAAGCGGCGCTATGGAGTCGGCGACCTCCTGCTCCGCAGAAGCGGCCTGCGTGACAAACAAAATGCCGAAGACGAGGCTGGCCAACCCGAGAATCACCACGATGACTGCCATTGCACGCATTTCAGAGTCCCTCCTTTATTATTAACCTAGAATTTCTAGGTATAATATCGGAAAAAAGCTCTTGTTGTCAAGTGCTGCAGCAGGTGGTGCCCACCGGTACCGGTTTTATCGGGGTTTTATGACTTTCATCCCCATGAAGTTCTGCAATACCGCCGGCACGGCGATAGAGCCATCTGCCTGCTGGTAGTTCTCCATGACGGCAATCATTATCCTGGGGAGGGCGAGTCCGGAGCCGTTCAGAGTGTGGAGGAACTGGGGTTTGGCGTCCGGGGCGGGGCGGTAACGCACGTTGGCCCGCCGCGCCTGAAAATCGCCGCAGTTGGAGCATGAGCTGACCTCCAGCCATTCCT
>CAYPYL010000288.1:0-1695 GCA_964414605.1 uncultured Dehalococcoidaceae bacterium | reverse complement strand
CTGGGCATACCCATCCTGCCGGTAAGCATCGCCGGCACCGATAAACTGAAGAGCCCACTGTGGTGCGTATTTCACCGGCCCACCATAACGGTCACGATAGGAAAGCCCTTTAGTCCCCCGTCCGATGACGGCAAATTGACCAGGGAGCAGCGTAAAAAGCTGATGGACGATATTATGAAGAAAATTGCCGCCCTCCTGCCCCCCAAATATCACGGCATTTATGCGGAGGAAGAAGGTGCCTGATATTGAGAAGGCCGCCAGGACCGGCTTCTGCTTCGGGGTGAGGCGGGCCATCAACATTCTGGAGAAGGTTGCCCGCGAGCGCGGCGGCATGGAAACGCTAGGGGCGGTGGTCCACAACCAGCAGGTGCTCCAAAAACTGTCCGAGCTAGGCGTAAAGGTAGTCAGTAACGTCGACGATATCAGTGGCAGCGCCGTCGTTACCAGCTCTCACGGTGTCAGCCCGGCGCTGGAGGACGAACTTGCCAGCCGCAATATCGAGGTCATCAGCACCACCTGCCCCTTCGTGCGCCGGGCGCAGGTTGCCGCCCGCAGGCTCGCCGATTCCGGTTTCTTCGTCATCGTCTACGGCGATGCCGGCCACCCGGAAGTCAAGGGGATTCTAGGCTGGGCACAGGACCGGGGACTGGCTTCACTTAAAGAAGATGCCGTCAGGAAACTGGAATCCATACCGCGCCGCCTCGGCATCCTCTCCCAGACCACCCAGGTGCCGGCTTATTATACCGACTTTACCAAGAAGATAATCGACCTGGCGCTTAACAAGGACTCCGAGATACGCATCATCGATACCATCTGCCACGATATAAGGGAAAGGCAGGCCGCCGCCCTGGAACTGGCGCACCGGGCCGACCTCATGCTGGTGGTGGGCGGGCGTTCCAGCGCCAATACCAACCGAATCGCCGAGCTCTGCTCGCAGGTCACGGAGACGCACCTCATCGAGACCGCCGCCGAGATTAACCCCGCCTGGCTAAAAGGTAAAGACCTGATAGGCGTGACCGCCGGCGCGTCTACCGCCGAGGAGACGGTGGACGAAGTGATGAAGCGGCTGCAAGAGATGGCCTCTCCTTGACGCAAATTCCCCCACTCCTTATAATTTATATGAGTTTTAGCTGCAAATCCGTTAATGCCCCGTTTACTTAAAAACAGAGGATGACATACTTTTTCCCCTGGGGAGGAGGCTAGATAAATTGGACTATTTTTTAGATGAACAGAAAAAAACCATCAGGGACCTGGCCCGGAAGATTGCCGAGGAAAGAGTCCTCCCGGTAAGGGCGGAACTCGACGAAAAAGAGGAGTTCCCCTGGGGCATCGTCAAGGAACTGGCCTCCGCCGATATGTTCCGCGTCTTCGTTCCGGAAGAATACGAGGGACTGGGAGGCGGCTGCCTGGAGCTCTGCCTGGTAATGGAGGAGTTGAGCCGGGTATGCAGCGGGGTGGCGGTCACCTACGCCGCCAGCGCCCTGGGCTGCATGACCCTGATGGAGTACGGCACCGACGAGCAAAAAAAGAAGTACCTCCCCGATATCGCCAGCGGCAGTAAACTGGCCGCGTTCGCCATTACGGAGCCGACCGCCGGCAGCGATGCCGCCAATATCAAGACCACGGCGGAAAAGGTGGAAGGGGGCTACCTGCTCAACGGCACCAAGCAGTTCATCACCAACGGCGGCGAGGCCG
>CAYPYL010000287.1:0-1696 GCA_964414605.1 uncultured Dehalococcoidaceae bacterium | reverse complement strand
AGATTGTCGATGCCGTCCAGAAGCTGCCGGAAAAAAGCCGCATCATGATTCTGGCGCCGCTGGTCCGCGACCGTAAAGGCGAATACCAGTCCGTGTTTGAAGACCTGCGTAAATCGGGCTACGCCCGCGTGCGCATCGACGGCGAAATCCATGACCTTTCCGAGGATATCCAGCCGCTCGATAAGTATAAGAAACACTCCATAGAGGTCGTCGTCGACCGGCTGGTCGTCGGGCAGGGCGACCAGACCCGCATCGCCGATTCCGTCGAGACTGCCCTGAAGGTCGGCGCCGGAGTGGTGCTGGTATCCATCATCGGCGGTGAAGAGCTGCTGTTTTCGGAGCACTTTGCCTGCGTCCACTGCGGTATCAGCCTGGGTGAGATATCCCCGCGCACTTTCAGCTTTAATACACCCTATGGCGCCTGTCCGGAGTGCACCGGCCTGGGGTTCCGACTTGAAGTTGACCCCGACCTGGTATTGAATAAAGAGCTGTCCGTTATGGATGGCGCCATCCGGCCCTGGCAGTACCACAACTGGTACCTCTGGCGGGTGGAGCCGCTGGCCAGGAAAAGCGGTTTTTCCCTGCATACCCCGGTTAAAGACCTTAGTGAAGAGCAGCTGAATCTCCTGCTTTACGGGGAGGGCAGGGAAATCCCCAGGTACCGTAACCGTTTTGGCAGGATGGTGCGTATTTCCGATAGTTTCGAGGGTATTATTCCCAACATAGAGAGGATTTACCGCGAGACGGAGTCCGAGCAGTCCCGCGTCAATACCGAGCGCTACATGGTTTCGCGACCCTGCATGGCCTGTCAGGGCAAGCGCCTTAAACCGGAATCGCTGGCCGTCACCATCGGCGGACTTAATATCATGGACGTCGCCGCCATGTCCGTCACGCAGTCGCTGGAGTGGGTGGAAAAGCTCGACCGTAAGGTGCTGAACGAGCGCGAGAAGCTCATTGCCCACCAGATAATCAAGGAGATCAGGACGCGCATGGGTTTCCTGGAGGACGTGGGGCTGGAATATCTCTCCACGGACCGCGCCTCGATGACCCTTAGCGGTGGTGAAGCCCAGCGTATCCGCCTCGCCACCCAGATAGGCAGCGGGCTTATGGGCGTCCTCTATGTCTGCGACGAGCCCACCGTGGGACTCCACCCCGCCGACGACTACCGCCTCATCCAGACGATGCAGCGCCTCCGCGACCTGGGCAATACCATCCTGGTGGTAGAGCACGACGAGGCGATGATGCGCGCCGCCGACCATATCGTGGATATGGGGCCCGGTGCCGGCGAGCACGGCGGACATATCGTCGTCGCCGGTACTCTGGATGATATTTTAAGCTGCAAGGAGTCGTCCACCGGCCAGTACTTGAGCGGAGCCAAGCGGATACCCCTCCCGGAGAAACGCCGCCCCGGCAACGGCAGGGAACTGGTTATCCGGGGCGCCCGCCAGAACAACCTGAAAAACATAGACGTGCATATACCTCTGGGTAAATTCGTCTGCATCACCGGCGTCTCCGGCAGCGGCAAGAGCAGCCTGGTGGATGAAATTCTCTATCGCAAGCTGGCGCAGATATTCTATCGGGCTAAAGACCGGCCCGGCGACTGTGATGAGATAGTCGGCATTGAGCATATCGATAAGGTCATCAATATCGACCAGTCGCCCATCGGGCGTACCCCCCGCAGCAACCCCGCCACCTA
>CAYPYL010000286.1:0-1705 GCA_964414605.1 uncultured Dehalococcoidaceae bacterium | reverse complement strand
GATTGGCCAGACTGGATGCAGGCAAGATTAATATTAGTGGCATAGATTGTACCCGCAATCCCAAAGCAGCTCAGCACCTGACCGGTATCGTTCCTGATGAAAGCAATCTTTACCCTGAACTGACCGGCTTTGAGAATCTTACCTTTTGTGCGGCTCTTTACGGGATGCATAAGAGCGGGCGCCAGGCCCGAGCCCGTGAGCTTCTGGATACATTCGGCCTTACTGGTGCCGCTGACCGCAAATTCGCCGGTTATTCCAAGGGAATGAAACGTAAACTGACCTTCGCTGCTGGGATTATCCACCAGCCTCCAATCCTGTTCCTTGATGAGCCGACCACGGGAATTGATGTCAGCAGCGCCAGACAGGTCAGGCAAATAATTGCTGATCTTCACCGTAAAGGAACCACTATTTTCCTCACCACGCATTATATTGAGGAGGCTGAACGGCTTTGTGAGCGAATTGCCTTTATCGTCAACGGGCGAGTCGTCCGGACCGACCGCACCGCAGATTTACTAGAACCAGTGAAAGGCAAAAATGTGCTGCTTCTTTCTACCTCTAATTCCAAGGCTAACTTATCTGAAGAAATGGGCTCGGCTTTTCCTGAGTATCAGTTTCAATCTGCTGCTTTGGGACAGATTCGTGTTGAATCGGCGGAGCCGGTCAATGTCGGCCCGCTAGTACGCTTTCTGGAAGAACAAGGAATCCAGGTAACCGAAGCCCGCCGGCACCTCCCATCGCTGGAAGATGTTTTCGTCCAAGTTACGGGCATTGAAGCAGAGTTGATGCGAAAAGATAAAGAGAAAGCTGGAGATGGGGGAGGGAATCAATGAAACGATGGGTTGCTTTCTCAAGCATATTTGCTAAAGATATGCGGGCTTATTATCTTAAGCCCCCCAATGTCAGTTGGGGTATCATCTTCCCACTAGCTTGGACAGGGATGTTTTTCATCAGGTCAGGGATGGGAATAGAAAGTGTATTGGACCTCTTGCCTGGTGTAGTGACTATCTCCATACTGTTTGGCACTACTTCACTGCTATCAGTTACTCTTACCTTCGAGAGGCGAACCCGGTCATTCGAGAGGCTACTTCTAGCCCCAATCTCTTTGGAAACACTCATGTTAGCCAAGACTTCCGGAGCCATTCTCTTCGGTATTGTCAATGCGTTTATCCCCATAGTAATTGCAGCTTTTCTGGCGGACATGTCGGGAATTGCATGGTCTTTGGTTGTGCCGGCTATCATATTAATCGGTATTGTATCGACCTTCCTTGGTCTTTTTATATCGGTCTCTGCAAGCGAGGTATTTGAAGCTCAGACTTTCTCCAACTTCTTCCGTTTTCCCATGATCTTTCTATGCGGACTATTCTTTCCTATCATGTCACTACCTGTATTTATCCGTCCGCTGTCGTATATATTGCCGGTGACCTACGGCGTTGATATTCTCCACGGCGCAATAAATGGAGGGCATATCATGTCCTTCACGCTTGATTTCATCATTCTCGGGGCATTCTGCATAGTCCTGTTCCTGCTCAGCCTGCGTAATATTAAAAACCGATGGATTTTGTAGATTATAGCCTGCTAGCGTGTGACCTGAAATTAAACACAACTCTGAATACACGTTTTGTCAAATATCAGTTAACAAATAGTGAACACTCCACTTAAGGGGACGAAACCTAGAACTCCCCGTCAACTTCGAAAAGATTCGAGC
>CAYPYL010000285.1:0-1711 GCA_964414605.1 uncultured Dehalococcoidaceae bacterium | reverse complement strand
GAGGCGGCAATCATCTCCATCGCCCGGGTAATCTTGGCGATGTTCTGGACACCCTTGATGCGGCGTTTTACTTTACGTATGTCCGGCATTTATTCCACCAATATTTTTAATGTTTAATTTTCTCAATCTTATTACCAAGATATCTCGTCATATTCATAATTTCCGTTTTTTAAAGGTGTTGCCCTCCATAACCTGTGAAACACACCGGGCAAAGCGTACTTCTCTCTTATCTCTTGTATTTTATCAAGCATACTCACTAGTTCGAGTCCAGCAGTAGGGTGTAATAGCATATTCCACTGGTCTTCGTTAGATTTATCATCTACCGAATTAACGAAACATTCGCAGAGTTCATTATACTCTACTAAATCTTCCCTACTTAATATCTTTTCGACATCATCATAGGTGATACCAGTTTCGTTATCTACAGTTAGATGCTTTGCAAGCTCATCAGCCGACATTATTTTCCCCTTTATTAACTCCTTCACTTTCCTCTACCTCACCCTCTGTATCCCCCTCTCCTATCAAGGAGATGGGGAGGTTTGAGGAAAGAGGGACTTCGTCCCTCTTAGACTCCCCGCTACTTATTAAGTTCCTTTCTAATTTCCTCGAGGTTGGCCTTCATTACCGGCGCCATCTGAAAATATTTATCCAGTTTCTCGCAGATATAATCTCCGCAATAGGCGCAGTTGGTAACACCTTTTTCCTGTCCGCATTTTCTCACTTCACAAACGAAGCATTGACCGACATGTTTGCCACTAGTGGGGATGCAGCCCACGCAGTTGATATCCTCGGGTTTGAATTCATGGTTATATTTCTTTGTCCAATCTTCGGCGACTTCTCTCTTTTTATCGTCGTCGTCGTTCTGCGTGGCAACATAGGCCGTACAGTCAGTGCAAATCAGACCGCAGTAGGCTATCATATTGCTCATATTTCCCCCTCCTCCATAAACCTTCCCCTAGTCTTTTGCAAACCCCTGTTTAAATTCTTCAATGGCTTTTTTCAGAGCGGCCTCGTTCTGTTCGCTAAGCTCCTTGGTTTCCGCGATGGTCTTGCCTAAATCGGCGTAGCTGGTCTCCATGAACTTATGGAAGTCCGCCTCGAAGGCCTCGACTCTGTTCAATGGGATATCGTCCATGTAGCCGTTAATTACGGCGTAGAGAATCATGACCTGCTTCTCCAGGGGCACCGGCACGAACTGTGCCTGTTTGAGGACTTCCTGGATGCGCTCGCCGCGCTCCAGCTGTGCCCGGGTGGCTTTATCGAGCTCGGCGGTGCCGAACTGGGCGAAAGCCGCCACCTCGCGGTATTGTCCCATGTCCAGTTTGAGTCGACCGGCCACCTGCTTCATGGCGGCGGTCTGGGCTTTGCTGCCGACGCGGGATACCGAGATGCCCACGTTCAGGGCGGGCTTGATGCCGGCGTTAAACAGGTCCGACTCCAGGTAGAGCTGGCCGTCGGTGATGGAAATAACGTTGGTGGGGATATAGGCGGAAACGTCTCCGGCCAATGTTTCAATGATGGGCAGGGCCGTCAGCGAGCCGCCGCCGTTTTCTTCATTATATTTAGCAGCGCGTTCCAGGAGCCGGCTGTGCAGGTAAAATACGTCGCCCGGGTATGCCTCGCGTCCGGGTGGCCGGCGCAGCAGCAGCGATAACTGGCGGTAGGCCCAGGCGTGCTTGGAGAGGTCATCATAAATAATCAGCACGTCCTT
>CAYPYL010000284.1:0-1728 GCA_964414605.1 uncultured Dehalococcoidaceae bacterium | reverse complement strand
TTTCCCCGGTGGGGCCGTAGACCACCTCCAGCCTGCCGGCATGCCGGCTCATGGCGACCTCCACCGTGAGACAGGTAAGCAGGCGGTGGCAGGCAAACTCATCTTTGGTACGGGGTAGCCTGCCTTCGTGGAACCCTTTAACGGCGGCATCGAAGCCGGGCGGCGTCTCCCTGCCTTTGACTATCTCCAGCATCCTGTCCAGGTTGTATTTCAGGCCGAGGTCTCCTTCCACCGTCCTTTTTTCATACGGCTCGGGCAGTCCGGCCATAATCGTACCGGCCCGGGCAGGTTTCCCTTTGGCGATGGAGTGAACGTCCGTCGTAGCCCCGCCGACATCGATGACGATTAGTTCCCCGAGTCCGGGGACGCCCTCGCACCCGTCGGCAATCAGCCTGGCCGCTTCCAGCACCGCCGAGGGCGTGGGCATGATAACGTCTTTAATGATGGATTTGGCCCTGGCGATTCCCTTGGCCTCGATAATGTTCCTCATGAACAGCTCGCGGATTTCCCGGTTGCAGGGAGCGACGTCAAGCACGCCTATTTCAGGCATGACATTCTTTGTAAAGATTATATTTTTACCGCTATCCCTGAAGACAGCCTTTATCTCATCGTATGCCGCCTTGTTCCCGGCAATGATGATATTGGCCACGCCGGCGCCGGTACGGGCCAACATCCCGGCGTTATGGATGATAACCTTCTCGTCGCCGCCGTCCGTCCCGCCGGAGAGCAGGACGATATCCGGGGCGGCGGCCACTATCTCCTCCGTCTCCTGCTGCGTTAGCTGGTATGAATAGCAGCCGGTTACCCTGGCCCCGGCCCCCAGCGCGGCCTGATTGGCCGCTTTGCTGGTAAGTTCGGGTACGAACCCGGCACAGACCATGCGCAGACCGCCGGCGGCGCTGCTGCAGGCCAGGGCTTCGTTCTCGTGCAGGTTGCCCAGGCCGGTATTTTCGCTGATTATTTTTAAGGCTTTCTCCAGCCCTGCCGTAATATCGCTTTCAACCGTCGATGGGACCCGGGCCGCCGCGACCACCTCCTCTTTACCGAGGTCAACCGCGACCACCTTGGTAAAGGTACTCCCGAAATCTATAAGCAGTCTGATATCATCCATCGGCCATCCGCACGGCAGTCCCTTCCCGACTACATCTTGCCTCTTGCCTTGAGGTCTTTTTTAAGGTCGTTCTCAATCACCGCGACGATATCCGTCTCCGGCGGGTAGACGCGGTCGAAGCCCAGCTTCTTAAATACCGGCTCTACCTCCCTGGGGTCGTACCTGCCTATCACCAGGTTGCCGCCGATATAAAGGAGCACGTCTCCCAGGCCCGCCTCCAGGCGTTTCTCGTTAAATCCCTTCAAGTCCAGCTCGGCCATGCCGTAGAGCGATGTCATCAGGATAGCATCCGCATTGGTTTCCTGGGCGACGCTGATGAACTCCTCCGGCGATACCTGCATACCCAGGGCGACCACGTTGAACCCGGCATCTTTCAGCGCGCGGGAGACGACCTTGGTGCCGATAACGTGCGCATCCATCCCCACGGTGCCGGTGATGATTGTCAGTGCTTTTTTCATCGTTTTATCCTCCCGCGTTCGTCATACCTGTTGCTTCGAACGGACTACTGGTCATACGGGGGTATGCCCACTATTTTCCCTTTGCTCAAACTCCACAGGTCCTTTACGGCGGTATGGTAGTCCGCCTTTCTCCCCTCCAGCTTCTCCCTCTCCGCCACC
>CAYPYL010000283.1:0-1745 GCA_964414605.1 uncultured Dehalococcoidaceae bacterium | reverse complement strand
GGGACTTTTCACGTGAGAGCGGCTGCATCCTCTCGGAAGCGGGCGACGGCGTCTGCCACCAGATAGTCGCCGAGGCCTACGCCCGGCCGGGCGACGTGGTTGTCGGGGCGGACTCGCACACGGTCACGGCGGGGGGGCTGGGGGCTTTCGCCACCGGCATGGGCTCCTCGGACGTGGCGATTGCCTTCGGACTGGGCAGGACCTGGCTACGCGTGCCGGAGACTTACAAGATAGAAGTCACAGGTGATTTTCAGAAGGGCGTCGGCGCCAAAGACCTCATCCTGCACCTCATCGGTAAAATCGGCGCGGACGGCGCCACCTACAAATCGCTGGAGTTTCACGGCAGCGCTATTAAAAAGATGAGCATGGCCGGACGCTTTACCATCGCCAACATGGCCGTGGAGGCGGGAGCGAAAGCGGGGCTTTTCGCCTCTGATGCGGTGACAAAAGATTATCTAAAGTCGGAGGGGCGGGGCAAAGATTATCAACCGCTGACCGCCGATGCCGACGCCGTTTATGAAAAGGTCATCGAGATAAACGCGTCCGAACTCGAACCGACCGTATCGAAGCCCCACACCGTGGATAACACGGCCCCGGCAAAAAACCTCAAGGGCACTAAAATACAGCAGGTGGTCATCGGCACGTGCACCAATGGCCGACTGGAGGACTTAAAGGTAGCCGCCGGGATTTTAAAAGGAAAGAAAAGGAAACCCTCGGTACGCCTGATAGTCGCCCCGGCCTCACGGCGAGTCCTGCTGGACGCCATGGCGTTGGGCTACATTAAAGACTTCATCGAGGCAGGAGCTATCATATTACCCCCCGGCTGCGGGCCGTGCCTCGGACTGCACCAGGGGGCCCTCGGCGACGGCGAATCGTGCCTGTCCACGGCCAACCGCAACTTCGAGGGGCGGATGGGAAATCCTAAAAGTTTTATCTACCTCGGTAGTCCCGCCACGGCGGCGGTTTCGGCGCTGACCGGAGAAATAACCGACCCCCGGGAGGTGTTATAAGTGCTGAAAGGCAAGGCTCACAAGTTCGGGGACAGCATTTCCACCGACCATATCATACCGGGGCGGTATGCACACCTCCGCAGCAACCTGCCGGAACTCGCCAAGCACGTCTTAGAAGACGCCGACACTGAATTCGCGGCTAAGGTAAAGCACGGCGACTTCGTGGTGGGCGGGAGTAACTTTGGTTTAGGGTCGAGTCGGGAACACGCCCCGCTGGTAATTAAAATGGCCGGGGTCAGCGCCGTACTGGCAAAAAGCGTGGCGAGGATATTTTTCAGGAACGCCATCAACCTGGGACTGCCGGTGCTGATTTGCGATACCGATAAGATAAACGACGGCGACGAGCTGGAAGTCGATTTAGCGGCGGGTACGGTCAAAGACCTTACCAGCGGCGTTGAACTGACCTTCGGTAAAATACCCGGCGTCATGCTGAAAATTCTCAACGAAGGCGGGCTGATACCGTACATCCAGAAACACGGAGACTTTATATTATGAAGTCTTTCATGTAATAGTCATTGCGAGTCCTTCCGCTGAAGGGCGAAGCAATCCTAATCATCAGGATTGCCGCGTCGCTTCGCTCCTCGCAATGACATAGAAAGGGTAAATAATTGACCTATAACATTACGTTTATTCCCGGCGACGGGGTGGGACCGGAAATCTCCGAGGCCACCAGGAGGGTACTGGAGGCCACGGGGGTGAAATTCAACTGGGAGAAAGTCTACGCCGGCGCCGGCG
>CAYPYL010000282.1:0-1761 GCA_964414605.1 uncultured Dehalococcoidaceae bacterium | reverse complement strand
CCGCTGCCGCTGGAGCCTTCCAGCACCAGCCACCCCCTGGGCCCGGCGGCAAACTCCCGGGCGGCCTGGAAAGCCCGGGTAAAACGCTCCTGTATTTGCTTATGGCTGCTCCGGCCCTCCGGTATCAGGTTATCGAAGGTGAAACGGGCCAGCGAGCCGAGATTGCTGTACTGCTTCAGCCGGGCCTGGCGTTCTTCGGCCTCCGCGGTCTTCACACAGCGGCACGGCACGGTGCGGCTGTAGTCCGGCTTTCCGGAAGGCAGGCGGGGGTGGACAACACGGGCGCCTTTGCAGATGGGGCAGTCCGTACCTTTTTCAGGCTCTTTATCGGCGGCGGACCATGTGTCCGTATTTTCCCTTGATATATTTGTCCGGGTCTGTTTTTTTAATATCTCGCTGATATGTTCCATTGCTCCGGCCTTCCACCGACCAGTTCTCTAAGATTTTGTTGATATATCTGATATTTCTTTTATTATGTAAAGCCGATTCCCTGATGGCGTCCCGCAGCCATTCCGGCGGGTACAGCTTTTCCGCTTCGCGCAGTTCATCGGCGACCAGGGGCGTCAGCATGCCGATGTTCTGCTCGTAAAGGGTGAAGATGTCCGGCATCTGCTCCACCGGCACATCCGGCTTGCGCCCGGCTTTCAGCCCGCCCGGCTGGAGCTGGCCGCTCTCTATTTTCGCCGCCGTCTGCCGGCCCGACTCGTCATTCAGGAAATAGATATCTTCAGTCGCCCCGTCTTTATCCAGGGCCAGGCAGAGCAGCGTCCCACGCTCGATGGCCAGCTTTAAAGCGCGGCGGAGCGCTGCCTCCGGTTGTCCCCCCTCAACCGTCAGACTGCCGATGAAAGCAGCATCGCCCAGCAGCTCGTTAAAGCCGATAAAGCGGGGATAGCCCTTCTTGCGATAAAGCGCCGCGATAATGTGAAGGGTCGTTTTCAGCTCGGCCGGGTCGTCTATCTCCGGCAGCAGGTGGCTGAAGAAGGCGCTGGGGACGGAGACATAATCCGTCCGGGCGGGAAAACCCTGAAATTTGTTCATAGCAAAGTCGGCTCCGCGCTGCCGAGGCTCTCGAACCGGGCCAGGCTATGGCGGAAACGCAGCTTGACCCGGCCAGTAGGCCCGTTACGGTGCTTGGCGATAATCACGTCCGCTTCCTCGCGGGGATATTCACGGTCCGGGTGGTTGGCAATCCAATCTTCCTCGCTCTTGTAGTAATACTCGTCGCGATAAATAAAGAGGACGACGTCGGCGTCCTGCTCGATGCTGCCGCTCTCACGCAGGTCGGAAAGCTGGGGTTCGTGGGAGGCGCGCCATTCGACGGCGCGGCTCAACTGCGAGACGGCCAGCACCGGGGCGTTGAGCTCCCGGGCCAGTGCCTTGAGCGACCGCGAGATAAAGCTGATTTCCTGCACCCGGTTTTCGCCCCGGACGCCTTCGCCCTGCATCAGCTGAAGGTAATCAAGAATAACCATATCTATACCGCGCTCGTAGTTGAGGCGGAGGGCCTTGCTGCGCATCTCGGCCATGCGAATCATCGGGGTATCATCGATATAAATCGGGGCCTCCGAAAGGACGCCGGTGGCCTCCATGACGCGTTTTTCCTCTTCATCGGTGTGCTGGCCGAACTTGACCCGCCGCGAGTTGACGCCTGACTCACTGGAAAGGAGACGCAGCACCAGGGAATCGCGCGCCATCTCCAGGCTGAACAGGGCGACACAGGCGCGGTGCTCCACAGCGGCATTACGGGCGATGTTCAGG
>CAYPYL010000281.1:0-1782 GCA_964414605.1 uncultured Dehalococcoidaceae bacterium | reverse complement strand
GCAATGCCGGTGGGGTACCGGCGGGGGGCGAACTAACGGGCTAGGCCATGAATGGCGCTAGGGTGGTTTGGGTGCGAATAGATAAAAAAAAGGGGGGGTTAAGGGGCAGGGGCTAACACACACCAAGAAGCTTTTGAATGTATTTCCGCAGCTCCGGGCCGAGGTCTTCGCGTTTAAGAGCCAGCGCCACGTTGGCTTTGAGCCAGCCCAGCGGATTGCCGGTATCGTGGCGTATACCTTCAAGCTCGAAGGAATAGAGCTTCTGTTTATCCAGCAGCAACTGCATAGCATCCGTTATCTGTATCTCGTTACCCTTGCCCGGCGGGGTAACGGCTAAAGCATCGAATATCTGCGGCGTGAACACATACCGCCCCACGATACCCAGTCGGGAAGGGGCCTGCGCCGGTTCCGGCTTCTCCACCAGGCCCAATACCCGGTATATTCTATCGGCGACGTCCTCCGGTGCGATGATGCCGTATTTGCGGGTATCCTCGTCACGGACGCGCTCCACAGCCACCACGCCCGCACCGTATTTATCGTAAATATCAATCATCCTCTTCAGGCAGGGCACCTCACTATCTATAATATCGTCGGGGAGTATCACGGCGAAGGGCTCATTGCCGACGATATCCCTGGCGGTAAAAATGGCGTGACCCAGTCCCTTCTGCTCTTTCTGACGTACATAGTAGATGTCCGCCATTTTCGCCAGTTCTTGCACCTGTGAAAGATGCCCTGTGTCTCCTTTTTCCTCCAGGAAACGCTCCAGTTCCGGAGAGCGGTCGAAGTAGTCTTCCATGGACTCCTTGCCCTGAGCGGTAACCATGATTAACTGCTCGATGCCGGAAGCGAGCGCCTCCTCAATCCCGTACTGAATCAGCGGTCTGTCCACCAGAGGCAGCATTTCCTTCGGTAGAGTGCGGGTCATGGGGAGAAAGCGTGTCCCCCGCCCCGCCGCAATAATAACCGCTTTACGTACTTTCATGTAGTCCTCCTCTTAGACCGATCGATGGCAAAAGCGGCGGCGCCGTAAACGCCGGCCTCGTTACCGAGCTGGGCGGTGACGATACGCACCGAGCGCGAAGATACAGGGAAGGCACGCTCCACCACCATCTTCTTGGCCAGCGAAATAAACAGGTCGCCGAGCTCGGCCATACCGCCGCCGAGAACAATCATCTCCGGATTAAAGATATTGACCAGATTAACCATACCGATACCGAGGTAGTAAGAAGCCTGCGAGAGAACGCCCAGAGCCAGGGGGTCGCCTTCCCGGGCAGCCCTGCCGACCATCTCCGCAGTGATTTTATTTGTATCTTTTCCGGCCATCTCAACGAGCGATGACTTTTCTCCCCGGTTAATACGTTTGACGGCGTCTCTTTCCACTGCCCTGCCGGAGGCAAGCATTTCCAGGCAGCCGGTATTCCCGCAGCCGCACCTGGGGCCGTCATTGTCAATAGTCATGTGGCCTATCTCCGCGGCCGCGCCGACAGCGCCGAGGTAGAGTTCTCCGCCGGCGATGATGCCGCCGCCGATACCGGTACCCAGGGTTATTAAGACAAGATAGTTCACTCCCTTTCCTGCGCCGCAGCGGTGCTCCCCCAGGGCGGCGGCGCTGGCGTCGTTGACCAAGTAAACGCCGACCCCGAACCTTTTCTCAAGGATTTCTGCCAGGGGGATATCGGTCCAGCCTATCATGTTCGGCGAGGGAGTTACCACCACGCCCCTGGAGGAGTCGATGCCGCCGGCGCAGGCAACACCGATACCACCCAGTTGAGATGATTCAAG
>CAYPYL010000280.1:0-1792 GCA_964414605.1 uncultured Dehalococcoidaceae bacterium | reverse complement strand
AGGCACGGCCCGCAGGTCGGCGTGCTGACCGCCGCCCCCGCCCTGATAAATATTTCTATCAGTCCTTCCGTTATAGCATCCAGGTACACCTGCTGTGTTCCGGGCAGTATGATGCAGCGCACCCCCGGGTTTACCTTATGCCTCTTGAGTATCTGCGCGGCCAGACGCAGGTCGTCGATGCGGCCGTTGGTGCAGCTGCCGATGACCGCCTGGTCGATTTCTATTTTACCAACCTCCGAAACAGGCCTGGCGTTCGCCGGCGAATGCGGTAGCGATACCTGCGGCTCGATGGCGGTAACATCATACTCAATCACCCGGGCATATTCGGCGTCATTGTCCGGTTCGTAGACCAGGTAAGAACGCAGCGCCCTGGACTTTATGTATAGCTGTGTTTTATTGTCCACATGAAATAGACCAGCCTTGCCCCCCGCCTCGATAGCCATGTTGGCCATGGTAAAACGCCCATCAATGGAAAGCTCCTCGATGGCCTCACCGGAGAACTCCATCGCCGAATACAGCGCCCCATCCACGCCGATATCCCCAATGGTATAGAGAATCAGGTCTTTGCCCCCCACCCATTTCCCCAGCTCGCCGTGGTAGACGAGCTTGATGGACGGCGGCACCTTCATCCAGATATCGCCGGTGGCCATGGCGGCCGCTATATCGGTCGACCCCATGCCCGTGGCGAAAGCCCCGATAGCCCCGTAGGTGCAGGTGTGGGAATCTGCCCCGATGACCACGTCGCCGGGCAGCACCAGTCCCTGCTCCGGCAGGAGGACATGCTCGATGCCCATCTGGCCTACATCGTAGAACAGTATCCCGTACTCGCGGCAGAACTCCCGCATCACTTTTGCCTGCTCGGCGGAGAGAATGTCCTTGTTGGGCACGAAGTGGTCGGCCACCATGACTATCTTGTTAGGGTCAAACACCCTATCCACTCCGAGCTTCCGGAACTCCCGGATGGCAATCGGCGCCGTGATGTCGTTGGAGAGAACCATATCCACCCTGGCGTTGATAAATTCGCCGGGGCTGACCTCATTTTTATCGGCATGGGCCGCCAGAATTTGCTCGGCTAAGTTCAATTTATCTCACCTTCACGCTATATTTATTAACAGCATCCCGATGCTACCGGGAGCCAGACCCACCCCCCATCCCCTCTGGATTCCCGCCTTCGCGGGAAAGACAATCAGACATAACAGGTTATACCAGATTATAACCATTTGTGGGAATACGCACAAGCCAGCGACTTCCGCGAGGGGGAAAACAACTGTCTTTCTCCGGATTGCGCCCGGGCCGGACTAGCTATTTTTGCCTGTGGCAGCTATCAACCGGTTAAGGGCGTTAATGTACGCCTTGGCGCTTGAAACGATAATATCGGTATCGGCGCCTCGCCCGGTATAGGTAACGCCGTCACTCTCTATCCTTATCAGCACCTCGCCGATGGCATCGATGCCCTCCGTCACCGATTTTACGGTAAACTCGGTGAGAGAGTTGGGCACCTTAACGATACGATTGATAGCCTTATAGACAGCGTCCACCGGCCCCGTGCCCAAGGCAGCGTCTTCTTCCATCTTGCCGTCCGGTCCGATAAGCCTGACCGCCGCCGTGGGGACACCCTTATCGCCGCAGGTTACCTGGATGCGTTTAAGGTGGTACTCCTCGGATGCCGTGCGCTGCTCCTCCGCCACCAGCGACTCTATATCGCGGTCGGTAACATCCTTCTTCTTGTCCGCCAGCTCTTTGAACGCGGCAAAGGCCCGGTTCAGGTCTTCTTCGTTCAGGGTATAACCCA
>CAYPYL010000279.1:0-1810 GCA_964414605.1 uncultured Dehalococcoidaceae bacterium | reverse complement strand
TGAGAGACCAGATTCAGGCGATACAGGAAGTCATCGAGGGCGAGAAGATTGCCGCCGTTATCAGGGGAGAAGAGGACGTTATCGCCTTCGTTCAGGACGGCGACCAGGCCTACGTGCAGGTGCTGTTCATACGCTGCAACAAGATGACCGGCCGGGAAAGCTTTCTCCTCCAGGGCACGAGGCAGGAAGAACCGAAACAGATAATGACCAGCTTCGTCAAGCAGTATTACTCGTCCTGCCCCCAGGTTCCGCCTTTGCTGCTGTTGCAGTACCCGGTGGAAGAAAGACCAGTTATCCGGGAATGGCTGAAAAGCCGGCGGGGCGGGGGAGTGGAAATACAGGTGCCGCGCCGCGGCGTGAAAAAACAGCTAATCGATATTGCCGCGGAAAACGCCCGGCAGGGACTGGAACAGCTCAAGATTAAACAAATGACCGCGTCCACCTCGCTGGACGATGCGCTGGAAGAGCTACAAAACGAACTCAAGCTGCAGGGACCGCCGCTGCGTATGGAGGCTTACGATATCTCTAATATCCAGGGTAGCTCCGCGGTGGGCAGCATGGTCGTCTTCGAGAAAGGCAAACCCAAGCCTTCGCACTACCGCCGCTTTAAGATAAAGACGGTGGTCGGCGCCAACGATTACGCCATGCTCCGGGAGGTTCTCCAGCGACGCTTCAAACATAGTTCTAAAGACAGCACTTCCACCTCGGACACCTGGGCCATGATGCCCGACCTCGTTCTTATCGACGGGGGGAAGGGGCAGCTAAACGCGGCGCTTGCCGCGCTCAAGGAGACGGGCAACGACGTTCCGATGGCCAGCCTGGCCAAGGAGAACGAGGAAATCTTTCTTCCCCGGCGGCAAGCGCCGGTGGTCATGGCAAAGTCCTCCCCGGGACTTCAACTACTGCAGCGTCTCCGTGACGAGGCGCACCGCTTCGCCGTGAGTTATTTCACTACCGTTCACCGCCGGAAGACCTTCACGTCGGCGCTGGACGGCATTCCCGGTGTGGGCCCCCGGCGCAAGAGCGCCTTGCTGCGTCAGTTCGGTTCCATCCGGAGAATCAGGGAAGCCTCGCTCGAAGAGCTTACCGCCGCCACGGGCATGACGCCGGAGCAGGCAAAAAGGATAAAGGAGTACCTTTAGGGATGCCGGCTAATCTGACACCGGAGTACATCGCCGCCGAAAAGAACTTCCGCATGGCCAAGACTACGCTGGAAAAGATAGCCTGCCTGGAGGAAATGCTTTCGGTCATGCCCAAGCACAAGGGTACCGACCATCTCCGCGCTGACCTCCGCACGAAAATCGCCAAGCTGACGCAGTCGCTGGACAAGAAATCGGCCACCCAGCGGGCTTCCATGATGATAGAAAAAACCGGGGCCGGGCAGGTGGCGGTCATCGGCCCTCCCAACGTGGGAAAATCGCAGATCGTCGCCAGCCTTACCAAGGCCACCCCCGCCGTGGCCGCCTACCCCTATACCACCCAGAGCGCCACGCCCGGGATGATGACTTACGAGAACGTCCAGATACAGCTTATCGATACCCCACCCCTCGGCGAACAGCCCCCGGAGTGGTGGCACCTGAATATTATCCGGCGGGCGGACGGCCTGCTGCTGGTGGTGGACCTTACCCAGGACCCGGTTACTCAAGCGGAGGCGTTAATCGCCAGGCTGAACGAGAAGAGGATAGGACTGGGTAAGCCGCCGGAAACCCCGGACGAAGAATCCCCGGTCAGCTATAAAAAAGCGCTGATTATCGGCAATAAAGCGGACCTGGATAGCGGCGCGAATTTCCGCGCTCTGGAGAGTCAGTAC
>CAYPYL010000278.1:0-1820 GCA_964414605.1 uncultured Dehalococcoidaceae bacterium | reverse complement strand
ACTTTGCGAGCCCCATGCGAAAGGATAGAGCGGTTCCTCCGGCGTCCAGAACCGGTTCCACGCACCGATACCGCCAAGATAAAGGCTGGCGATACGCTCGCGGCGCGGGTCATCCTGGCTTTTAGATGTATAGTAGAATGTATCGTTCATCCCAAGTGGTTGGAGCAGGTTCTCTGTAACGAAACTCTCAAGTGACTGCCCCGATACTGCTTCCACCAGGCCGCCGAGGGCATCGGCACCGGCGTCGCTGTACCAGAATTTACTGCCGGGTGGGAATTCAGGACCGGTCTTGCCAACTTCGTTTGCCATAGTCCACAGGTCATCATACTCATCTGCGGTGGTCAAAATAGATAGTGGTAGTCCTGCCTGGTGGGTGAGTAACTGTTGAACCGTAATATCGCCGGATATTCCGTTATCAAAGCCCGGCAGATATTCAGCGACTCGGTCGTCTAAAGATAATTTACCTCGTTCGATAAGGATCTGTGCGGCAGCCCCGGTAATCGGTTTGGTCATAGAACGGATATTGTACAGTGTGTTTTCTTCCATAGGTACTTCATCTTCTTTATCCTTCCATCCGAAAAATTCGTGCAGAACGATGTATCGGTTCTTGAGCACCACGAGCTCCGCACCGACTATCTGATCATTGTCTACGTAACCCTGTACAATATCGGTAAGCTGTTGCAAAGCTTCCGGGGACATATTCTGACTTTCAGGTGTCACGTACGAGAAGGGCTCTTGCCATATCCCCTCGCCAGTCAGTAATTTACAGCCGGTTAAGGGGATAACCAATATCACCAAGGCTACTAACGCATTTATTATGACGAACGTAACTCTTTTCACACCTTTTCCCTTTCTGAATGGCATTTTATGGAAATAAAGAAATTCCAGTTAATTATACAGGAGTGAAGTCATTAGAAAAAGTTACCATATATCCTACATGGCCTACATCATACTTTTACTCACTTAAGCCCATTATAACCATGAAAGGGACGGTGCCAAGAACTCCTCGACGTTCCAAACGAGTCTGGCCAAGCAGGATGGAGTATCACTGGACAATAGATCCTGTTCCTAAACGTACCAATAAATTGACTTTTATAATAACAGGAGTATGGGAGTTCTGTGTGGATCTCACATAATATGTCGGATATATTGAAAAGTCCCTAAGTGTCCATCAACTTCTATCTTAATAGTGTCCCGTTTCCCCTACATTATTGGCCACGAATCCAGCAAAGTTAGTAGACTAATGCGAAAGTGGTGGTAAAAGTTCTACCTATTGATACCCCGGCTCCACCACAGTCCACCAAATATATGGGGCACCCCCCAGGCTCCTTCAATCTATGGAGTTCGTCTGCGGGTACCCCATATACATATCACCTAACGCAAGCACAAACTTAATAATTGCCTTGCGTAGAGATTACATCAATCGCTTACAGATATTTGCGACGGGTCGTTGACCGCTATCGACGCACCGTTATTCGGGTTCATGTGGACCTCACCGGTTACGCATATGGTCTGGCCTACATACAGGTCTTCCGGTAAATCTCCGAATATCGCGGCACTGACCTCGATGCCGACGCACGACGGATCAAAGGCCGATGCGCCCATGCCCAATAATGTGGTGTTGGCATCAATGGGAAAAGCATCGACAATAGGACCGCAAATAGTTACATCCTCGCCGATATAGTCAGCACCTTCTTCCCAGGAAATACTGGCGGCGGCGGCTTCCTCCGGCGGCGCTACCATGATGGCCGCCAGACCTTCTATAGCGACAATGCCGCTTTCCGGAACGGTAACGGTGACATGGCCGTCGGCATCCGTGG
>CAYPYL010000277.1:0-1832 GCA_964414605.1 uncultured Dehalococcoidaceae bacterium | reverse complement strand
GCCCGTGGCTGGATATGGCAATCAGACCGAACCTTTTTTCTTCGGCGAACTTGAGTATTTCCTGGCCGACATCACCCGCCCCGACATTGATGGCAACCTTCACCGTGCCCTTCCGCCTCTTCAAACGGCGGTAAACGCCGTCCAGATATTCCTGGGCTTCTTTCTTAAACATTTCCATTTGCTCCGGGGGGTAGTTAATATAGTCCAGACCACCCACCGAGCGGATATGCTGCCCCGACGCCACCACCCCAAACAGGATGACCTCCGACTCCAAGCGGCTCATCATCTCCCCGACATAGCCCACTGCCGCTTCACCGGCTTCGGAACCGTCCAGGGGAAGCAGAATACGGTTAAGCAGGACCGGCCGCTTCACCTTGCGCTTAGGCTTGACCGCCCTGACCAGCAGCAGCGGCACGGGAGCGGCCTGCAGCAGCTTGCTGGCGATACTCCCCGTCGCCCAGGACATTATGCCGGAGCGGCCGTGAGAGGTCATGATGATGAGACCGACCTTGTTCTTATCGGCGTAGCCGATGATTTCGTCAGCTGGTTTGCCGGAGACAACTACCGGGGTGACTTTTCTGACGCGCTCTTTCATCCTGTCCGCCACCTCCTGCACGTAGAGCTCGTGCATATGCTGGTACTGGCTGGCAGCAGGATCACTGACGTGTAACAGGATAATCTCGGACTTGAAGGCATTGGCCAGCTCTTCGGCGTAGGGAAGGGCCAGCTCGGCCAGGTCGGACCCGTCTAGCGATACCAGAATCTTTTTCCACATTTTCCACCTCCCTTAAGCATATCTTATCACTAAATACAGCCAGCACAAGGCGACCACCATAATCATGGCCGGAAAGGCGTATTTGCAGAACTTGCCCCAGCTGATGGGATGGCCCTCTTTTTCGGCGATGGCGGTGCCGACAACGTTGGCCGAAGCACCGATAGGGGTGGCGTTGCCGCCGATATCCGTCCCCAGGGCCAGAGTCCAGGCCAGGGTGGGCAGTTTAATACCGGCGGTCTTGGAGAGATTGACGATTACCGGCACCATGGTGGCGGCAAAGGGAATATTATCCACTATTGCCGAGGCGAAGGCCGATATCCACAGTATGAGGGGTATAACCAGAACTATATTGCCCCCTGATACATTGCCGATATACTGCGCCAGCATCTCCAGCACGCCGGTTTCCTCCAGGCCACCGACGCAGACAAATAACCCGATAAAGAAGAGCAGGGTGCGCCAGTCCACCCGGGTAACGATATGCATGGCCTTGCGGCTGGCCGCCAGCAGGGTAATAAGGGCGGCAATTACCCCTATTAAGGCCATGGAGATGCCGGTTTCGGCGTGGGTGACTATCAAAATCACCACCGCGACGAAGATGCCAGCGTTGATTCGGAAGTGGAGGGGGTCAATGATAGCTTCGCTGGGCTGGGGATAGTGGGCGACGGGGGTAGCTGCATCGCCGTGGGGGGCGGTAAGAAGTTTGCGAAAGACGAAGTAGAAGAAGGCTAAGGTGAAAAGCATCCCTATCCAGGCAATAGGACCGGTGTTAGCGGCAAAGTCGGTGAAGGTGTAGCCGAGGCCGGTGCCGATAATGATATTGGGCGGGTCGCCGGACATGGTGGCGCTGCCGCCGGTATTGGCGGCGAAAATTTCGGCGATTATTACCGGCACCGGGTCGAATTTGAGCAGGTGGGCTAACTCAATAGTGACCATTGCCAGAAACAGTAACACGGTAATGCTGTCTATGAACATGGAGAGGAAACCTGAGAGCAGCATAAAGACGACCAGTATGGGAACGACCTTGTAGTTGACCATCTTGGCCAGCAGCAGGCATATC
>CAYPYL010000276.1:0-1850 GCA_964414605.1 uncultured Dehalococcoidaceae bacterium | reverse complement strand
ATGTCGTCCAGCGCCGCTTGGGCTTGCCGAAGTAAAGTCCGCCGGTAAGCTCGCGAACGAAGATAAACTCGACCCCCTCGATTACTTCAGGCTTCAGATTGGTAGAATCGACCAGCATCGGAAAGACCTTGACCGGACGCAGGTTGGCGAACAGGCCCAGGTACTTACGCATTTCCAGTAAGCCGTCCTCGGGGCGCACCTTGTTCAGGGGGTCGTCCCACTTGGGACCGCCCACGGCGCCCAGCAGAACGGCATCGCTTTTCTTGCAGAGTTTCAACGTATCTTGAGATACGGCCACGCCTTCCGCGTCGATAGCCGCCCCGCCGACCAGCCTTTCGGTAAGGTTGAATTTATAGCCGTATTTCTTACCGACCGCCTTAAGTACTTTTACGGCTTCGGCGGTGACCTCCGGGCCGACGCCGTCACCGGGTAAAACTGTCAGGTTAAAGTCCACTTATGTCCTCCTAATATTTCTGAACCTCACCCCCTGTATCCCCCTCTCCTTACGAGGCAGGATGAAGGAGAAGGGGTGGTGTTTAAGCTCTCATGTTTGCCAGTCTCTTTTTGGTATACTCGATGAGTCCGCCGGCGGCGATCAGCTCGGCCATAAAATCGGGATAGGGTTTGGCGGTAAACTCCATGTTTTTTGTAAGGTTTTTTATGGCGCCGCGGGCAAGGTCCACTTCCAGAACATCGCCGGCATCGGTATTCTCCACGGCCTCCGGACACTCTAAAAGCGGCAGGCCGATGTTGATGGCGTTACGGAAGAAGATGCGGGCGAAGCTTTCCGCGACGACGCAGGATACGCCGGCGGCCTTGATAGCGAGCGGGGCGTGCTCCCGTGAGGAGCCGCAGCCGAAATTGGTGGTAGCCACGATAATATCGCCGGGCTTCACGCTTATTATAAAGTCCGCATCGATGTCTTCCATGCAGTGTTTCGCCAGCTCATCGGAGTCGGACACGTTAAGGTAGCGGGCGGGGATAATCACGTCCGTATTAACATCGGCGCCGTATTTAAAGACGTTGCCTTTCAGTATCATGATTACTCCTTATATCCACTCACGCATTTTTACAGACCAGTTCATAGTCGTACCATACTATAGAATTTTTCGTCGAGGAGTGGACTTCCGATAAATTATGCGTTTTCATAAATGTTTTCAACTCCGGCATGGTAACAATGCCATAGCTGTGCTTGAAAGACCTGCCCAGTCTCGCAAAAAAAGCCGGATAGACGAGGTCGTAGTAGATGAAATAACCTTCCGGCTTAAGCACCCTCCTGATATCCCCCAGGGCGGCAAGCCAGTTGGATATGTGGTGCGTGGTACCGAAAGACAGCACAATATCGAACTCACTCTCCGCGAACGGCAGATTCATGGCGTCGGCCGCGAGGAAACGGATATTCCTTAAACTGCGGCTGTTTTCCTGCGCCTGCTTAATCTGCTCCGGGTCGATATCAACAGCGGTAACGTTCCACGGGTATTTTTCGGCAACATATGCGGCAACCTTCCCCGTTCCACAGCCTACTTCCAGGTAACTTTTATTTCCGCTGGTATCCACGTACTTCAGCAACTTGTCAGCCCGCTTTATTACCTGCTCGCCATGCTTATCACTGTTGATAAACCATTTTTCAAATATCACCATCTTCATTTCTGCACCACTCCAGGGTTAAGCACCGTCGTTTTCGCCTTTAGCCCTTCCCATGACATCATCAGGGCTTACAATTCTGCCGGCTACGGCGCTGGCGGCGGCTACCGCCGGGTTGGCCAGGTAGACCTCTGACTCCTTGCTGCCCATACGCCCGACGAAGTTACGGTTGGTGGTCGATATGCAGCGCTCACTGGCAGCCAGTA
>CAYPYL010000275.1:0-1857 GCA_964414605.1 uncultured Dehalococcoidaceae bacterium | reverse complement strand
GCCCCGTCTTTGACGGCATTAACCGCGGATACGACCATTAAGCCCATCCCCATGGCCACAGAAAGCGAATCGACTACCTCGATGCGGCACTTCCCCTGCATCATCTCCTTCGCCTGGGTCGCCGACCCATAGGTGCCGCTCAACCCGCTGGATACGACTATCACCAGGATTTCATCGGTCTCTTTGGCTAAGGCTTCGTATACCTGCATAAAGTCGTTCGGCGTCGGCTGCGTTGTGGATGGTAAATTGGCCTCATTTACCAGTCTGCGGTAAAATTCCTCGCTGGTAATGTCTATCCTGTCTTTATAAATGTTTTCGCCGAAACGCACATACAGGGGCACCAGGATAATCCCCATCTCTTCGGCAAGGTCGCTGGTTATATCGGATAAGGTATCGGTTACTATTTTCACTGCCATACCCGTATACCGCCTTTCTACTCAATGGATATTATATAGCTGTAATGCGGCTGACCGCCGCGTATTATTTCTAACTGAAGGTGAGGATATTTTTCCGTGATGCCGGCATTGATTTGCTCGGTTTCCTCGGGTTCGGCATCTTCCCCGAAGTAAATGGTAATCACTTCAGCCTTCTCCAGGTCCAGCCTGGACAGTAGCTGATTAATAACATCGAGGTTGGTATCCCCCACCGCTATCAGCTCGCCGTCAAGCAGGCCGATGGGCTGTTTCCGCTTTATCTTCAGGCCGTTTATCCTGGTGGCGCGTACCGAACGGGTAATCTCGATAGTCTTCACCGAAGGCATGGCTTTTTCCATGATTTCGGCATTCGTTTTGAACTCCGCCTCGTAATCGAACGAAAGCAGCGCCACCACGCCCTGTGGAATTGTCCTGGTGGGTACCACCGCTATTTTCTTTTCGGTCAAAGACTGCACCTGGTTGGCGGTGGCAATGATATTTTTATTATTGGGCAGGATGATGATCTTATCGGAGGGGATGGACTCCACTACCTGGAGGATATCCTTGGTGCTGGGATTCATGGTCTGGCCCCCCGGCACGACCGCGGTAGCCCCCAGACTGCCGAAGACATCGGACAGGCCGTCTCCCGCGGCCACCGCGATTACGGCGGTATCGGAGGTGGGCATCCTTTCTTTCTGCATCTCCAGGAAGTCCTGATGCTGTTCGTCCATGTTCCTGACGCTTACCTGGTGCATCGTGCCCAACTTGGCGGCAAACTGGAGGATATTGCCGGGCGTTAGCGTGTGGATGTGAATGCGTACCGCCGAGTCGTCGCCGACGACTATTAGCGATTCGCCTTTCTTCAGCAGTCTCTTCTTAATAATATCCGGCTCCAGCTTTTCTCCCTTGAGGAGGAACTCGGTGCAATACCCGTACGGTACTTCGTCGACGGATATGGACTGCGGCTGGGAAGCAACGTGAGGTATATCGCTGACGATCATCTGCGGTTTCCGCAGGCGCATCAGCTCCGTTTCTCCCCGGAGATAGCGCAACGCCCCTTCCAGAATCGTATAGACGCCCTGTCCCCCGGCGTCAACCACGCCGGCGTCTTTCAATACCTTGAGGAGCGCCGGGGTATTGGCCACGGATTCCGCGGCGGCGTTTACCGTGGCTTCCAGGACCGCGATGATATCCTCATTGTCGGCATCGATCTCCGCCTGGGCGGCTTTCGCCGCGTCCTTCATAACCGTAAGCATGGTACCTTCGACCGGATTACTGACTCCCTTGTAGGCAATCTGCGCCGACTGCTGGAAGGCGGCTGCCAGGTCGGCAGCGTTAAAGTCCTCTTTGTCTTCGAGGCCCTGTGCCAGCCCGCGCCATATCTGTGAGAGGATAACGCCGCTGTTGCCGCGGGCGCCCATGAGAGCGCCCCTGGCCATGGCAT
>CAYPYL010000274.1:0-1866 GCA_964414605.1 uncultured Dehalococcoidaceae bacterium | reverse complement strand
TATGCGCCTGCCCATCCAGTACGCGCTGACCTATCCCGACCGACTTGCCAATCCTAGGCTGCCGTCTTTCGACTGGACCGATTTTCCCGACCTTGCGTTCGATGAGCCGGATACGGATAAGTTCCCCTGCCTCCGGCTGGCGGTGGATGCGGGCAGGGAGGGGGGTACTTTCCCGGCGGCGCTGTGCGCCGCCGACGAGGCAGCCGTCGAGCTATTCCTTTCGCGCCGCATACGGTTCACCGATATCGCCCGTCTGGTCGAGAAGGCGCTGGAAAAACATGAGAATACGCAGCGCCCTTCGCTGGAAGAAATCACCGCGGCGGGAGACCGGGCGCGTGAGAATGTTCTTAGACTCGACGGGGAGGACGATAAATGATACTGACGCTTGTGGCGGGGATAATCGTTCTTTCCGTGCTTATAATCGTCCACGAACTGGGGCACTTCGCGGCGGCAAAAGCCACGGGCGTCTGGGTGGAGGAGTTCGGAATCGGTTTTCCGCCCCGATTGTACGGGAAAAAATGGGGAGAGACGATATATTCCATCAACTGGATACCCTTCGGCGGTTTTAACAAGCTACCCGGAGAAGTCGACCCTACAGCCCCCAGGGCGCTGGCCGCCCGCGGTTACGGCGTCAGGCTGCTGGTCCTCGCCGGCGGTATACTGATGAATCTCATACTACCCTTCGTGCTCCTGGCCGTGGCCTACATGGTCCCTCACGATATGGGTTACGGCAGGGTGGTGGTGGAGGATATCGAGGCCGGTTCTCCGGCGGATACCGCGGGCATGCTGCCGGGGGATACCCTCCTGGCGGTCAACGGCAACACCATAAACCATAAAGGCGATTACAGTCGTTATCTCATGCTCAACATGGGACGGGAAATCACCGTTTCCCTCGAACACAGCGACTTTACGACGGAGGATGTCAGGCTCGTCGTGCCCTGGAGACCAACAGAGGGGGGGAGGACCATCGGCACTTTATCCAGGAACGTGGACCTGACCATAGAACCGGAGAGCCTGCCTTTCTGGGAAGCGATACCCGTCGGTGCGCGTACCTGCGTAGAGACCCTTATCCTCTATAAAAACGGGATAGTGGGCATGGTTATCGGCACGATACCGTTCGTGCCGGCCGGTCCGGTGGGCATCGTGCAGGTTACCGGCGAGGTCGCCCATACCGGCGTAAGTCCGGTGCTGGAACTGGCGGCCTTTATCAGCATCGCCATCGCCATTACCCAGATGATACCGCTGCCGGCCCTCGATGGCGGGCGCATCGTCTTTGTTATATTGCAGTGGCTGCGGCGAGGTAAGCGGGTCTCGCCCCGCGTGGAGGGCATCGTGCACTCCGTGGGATTTATGATACTGCTGGCACTAATGGTGCTGATTACATACCAGGATGTCCTCCGGTGGGTCAGCGGGGAGAGCTTGCTGGGATGAAGCCTCGCAGGATGTGCAAGACCATAAAAATCGGCGGTGTTGCCATCGGTGGGGATGCGCCCATAGTGGTGCAGTCGATGACCAAGACGGATACCCGCAACGCCCGGGCCACTATCGACCAGATTAAAGAGCTGCAAGAATGCGGCTGTGAGCTGGTGCGCGTGGCCGTGCCGGACGCGGAAGCCGCCGCCGCTATAGTTGACATAAAGAAAGGCATTAGAATACCGCTGGTGGCCGATATACACTTCGATTACCGGCTGGCTTTAGCGGCGCTGGAAGCCGGCGCCGACGGACTCCGCCTCAATCCGGGGAATATCGGGGAGGCGGAAAAGGTTAAAAAGGTGACTTTGGCGGCCAGGAAGAGGGGAGTGCCCATACGTATCGGGCTTAACGCCGGGAGCCTGCCGAAAACGGATAACCCGGAGTTGACCGTCG
>CAYPYL010000273.1:0-1870 GCA_964414605.1 uncultured Dehalococcoidaceae bacterium | reverse complement strand
CGTTATCGATAACGTATTTCAGTACGGCGCAGGCGGCGGCGCTGGTAACCGGATTTCCCCCGAATGTGGAGTTATGGTCACCGGGTGCGAAAACGGCGGCTTTTTCCTTGGCGAGGACAGCCCCGATGGGTATACCTCCCCCCAGCCCTTTTGCCAGTGTCAGAATATCCGGCTCAATACCGTACAGCTGATAGCCGAACAACGCGCCGAGTCGGCCCATGCCTGTCTGGACTTCATCCAGTATTAGCAAAATACCTTTACTATCGCACCAGTCTCTCACCTTTTGGAGGTAATCGTCATCGGGGATATTAACGCCCCCTTCGCCCTGTATCGGCTCCAGCATCACGGCACACGTCTTCTCCGTGGTAGCCGACTTTATCGCTTCGATATCGTTGTTCGCCACGTTGAGAAATCCCTCCGGCAGGGGGACGTAGGGCTCGTGCATACTAGGGTGGCCGCTGGCCGCCGTCATAGCCAGGGAACGACCGTGGAACGATTGCATGGTCGTGATGACCTCGTAGGCGCCTTTCAGCTTGAGGTGTCCATAGCGCCGCGCCAGCTTGACCGCCCCCTCGTTGGCTTCCAGTCCGCTGTTGCAGATAAAGACCTTATCCAGGCAGCTGTTCTCTACCAGCATTTGTGCCAGGCGTATCTGCGGGACCGTATAGTACCAGTTCGATGCCTGTATAAGGGTGCGCGCCTGCTCGGCGACGGCCTCGGCAACGACCGGATGGCAGTGTCCCAGGCAGTTGACCGCCAGCCCGTTGACGAAGTCCAGGTACTCTTTACCTTTATCGTCCCATACGCGTGCGCCTTTCCCCTTCACCAGGGTCACCGGCACCCGCACGGTGGTCTGCATATAGTATTTACTTTCCAGTTCTGGCCAATCAGTCATATTCAGTCCTTATATATCGTCGTGCCGCCGTCCTGCCCGTCGAATTCCTTCAGCAGGGCGTGCGGCTTTCTCCCATCTATTATACGTGTAATCGAGCCTTTTTTTAAAGCCTTCAGGCAGGCATTTATCTTGGGAATCATGCCCCCGGAAACCACCCCGGAGGCTATAAGCCCCTCAACCTCGCCCGCCGATATTTTCGATAGCACCCCGCCGGAGGCATCGGTGATGCCGGCGACATCCGTCAGGAAAAGGAGGCGCCTTGCCCCCAGCGCCTCCGCCAGGTCGCCGGCGGCGGGGTCCCCGTTGACGTTTATCATCGCCGGGGCGTCCCCGGGTCTATCGATTGAGTACAGACTGATGGGAGAAACGACGGGGATAAAGCCAACTCCGAGCAGCAGCTTTAAGATTTCCGTATTTATCTTCCCCACTTCCCCCACGTATCCCATTTCCTTATTTTTAGCCCGGCTCTCCATGAGGGCACCGTCGACGCCGCTGATGCCGACCGCCCGTCCGCCCTTCACGTTAATTGCCGCCGTGATTTCCTTGTTGGCAAGTCCCGCCAGCACCGCCGTGGCCACTTCCAGCGTCGGCAAATCGGTAACGCGCTCGCCGCGGACGAACTTTGTCTCCACCCCCTGGCGCTTGAGCCAGTCGGTAACGGTACTACCTCCCCCATGCACCACCACTATCGCCTCGCCCTTTTTCTGCAGGGCAACGATATCCTCGATGGTAGTATCGCGGCTGCCGAAGGTGGAACCGCCTATTTTTATCACCGTTATGTCTTGCATCGTCTTCCCGTCCCCACGAATGTCACGTCGTGTATTCGCTGTTAATGGTTACATACTCCTCGGAGAGGTCGCAACCCCAGGCCGTGGCCCCGGCGTTCCCCATGTTGAGGTTTAAAACTATATTTACTTCTTCGCCGTCCAGGTGTTTTACCACTTTCTCTTTATTATACGATACCGGCTCTCCGCC
>CAYPYL010000272.1:0-1875 GCA_964414605.1 uncultured Dehalococcoidaceae bacterium | reverse complement strand
GGCAAAGCTCATCATGATGGTGGAAAGCAGGTTTTTCCGTCGGGCCATGCCGCCGTAGAAAAGGGCCAGGCCGGGTGTCATCAGCAGGACGAGCGCTGATGAAATTAGTATCCAGGCGGTATCCCCGGTATTGATGGACATCCGTGACCTCCCGTAAGTCCAGTTACTTTCATTTTAACGGGACAATGTTACGAACATATTACGCGGAGGTTAAATCTGTGTTACATGCCGGGGAGGGGCTATGATTTTTTAATGAAACGGTAGCCGATATTCCTTACCGTTTCGATAAAGGTGTGATTGGCGTCCTCTATTTTACTGCGCAGTCGGCGCACGTGAACGTCCACGGTGCGGTCCCCGCCGAAGTAATCATAACCCCAGATTTTATCCAGCAGGTTTTCGCGGGTATATACCCTCCCGGGATTGGACGCCAGCAGCTTGAGCAGCTCGTATTCCTTGAAAGTAAGCTCGACTATTCTGCCCTCTATCGTTACCTCGCAGGTCACGAGGTCTATCGTCAGGTACTCATGCTTAATCTGCTCTTTATTATCCGTATCTCCGGGCCGCCGGATAAGACGGTTAATCCTCAACACCAGCTCTTTGACGTCGTAAGGGGGGATAATGAAATCGTCGGCATCGCACAGGTTATCGACTTCATCGGGCAGCCCGTCCGGGATAAGCGCTATCATCGGGATTTTACTGTCCTTAGAGGCCTTCCTGGCAAGCTGCCATATCTCGGAGTCAGCCGGACTATCGTGCATTTCAAACAGGATTATATCCGGTCTGTTGCCGGTTATGGAATCGCGTACTCCACCGGCATCGGATGTCAGGGAGCAGTTCAGACCGTAAGGAGAGAGGCTTTTACGAAGGTTTGTCCCTGTTTCATCGTCCCGCGATACTATGAGAACGCGCGTCATCACTCAACTCCGTCACCGCTAGTAAGCGTAGAGTCTCCCGTAGGGGCGGAGTTCGCGCGGGAACAGCTTTATAAATTTGTGCGTCAGAATGTCATCCGCATCAAGGTTGAAATGACCGGCAAATTCGCCGACATACTTGCGGAGCGCTTTAAGGTCGCTTTTATCGAGCTCGGCAACGCCGACTTCCTTGCCGAGCTGGTATTCCTGGACGTTCCCCCGTATGTACATGACGCCGCCGTGCATGCCGGTACCGATGAACCTGGCCTTATGATTTTTCTCTTTATCCAGGTTCAGGCCGAGGAGAATCATCACGCCCCCCGCCATGTATTCGCCGAGAAAGTCCTGGGCGGTGCCGCCGATGACTATCACCGGCATCTTGTCCCGGTATTCTTTCATGTGAATGCCGGCGCGATAGCCGACGTCTTCGCGAATGAATATCCTGCCCCCGCGGGCCGAAAGGCCGACCGTATCGCCGGCATGGCCGTAGACTATTATCTCACCCTCGTTCATGGTATTGCCGCAGCCGTCCTGGGCATTGCCGTGAACGATAATCCTCGGTCCGTTCATGAAGGCCCCGAGGTCGTTGCCCGGCGTGCCGAATATCTCAATTTCTATCGGCTCGTTGAGGTCGGTGCCGATATACCTCTGCCCGTAAACGTTGCGCAGCTCAATCTTGTGGGTACCGTTGGTAACGATGTCTCTAAGCCGGGTATTGAGCTCCCGGTAATAAACGCCGAGGGCATCGACGTTGACCATGTTTTCTTTAGTATCCGCCATCTTAGCTTCCCGCCATTCTTACGCCCAGAATTTCCAGTTCAGTATCGGTCAGGCCGACCCCTCTAAGGTGCAGACGGTTCCCCCGCAGGCTTTCCAGGGCATTGACGCCGAGTCCGCCGAGGATGTCTTTCAGTTCGAGGCTCCAGCCGCGGAGCAGGTTGGCCGCCCGGCGGGCGCCGATATC
>CAYPYL010000271.1:0-1885 GCA_964414605.1 uncultured Dehalococcoidaceae bacterium | reverse complement strand
TGTAAGTCACTCCAAGCGCCGCACCAACCGCCGCTGGACGCCCAATATCCATCCCGTAACGGTATATATCGATGGAAAGGCAAAACGGCTCAATCTGTGCACCAGGTGCCTGCGCACGCAGCAGAAGGTTGCTAACGCTTAACAACTCTCTGTCTTCCCCAACCGAAAATCATACCTCCCCCACTATTTTCCTTGCCCTGGCCAGCGCCTGCTTTACGCGTTTCGGCGCCGTGCCGCCGACCACGTCTCTGGCGGAAAGCGAGGACTCGACCGATATCTTGAGCACATCCTCTCCGAATAACGGCGAGAACTTCTTATATTTATTAATGCTGATTTCCGCGAAAGTTTTCCCCTCCTGCGCGGCATAACTCACCAGCTTGCCGATGATTTCATGCGCCATGCGGAAAGACTCGCCCTTCTTTACCAGATAATCAGCCAGGTCCGTAGCCAGTATATAGCCACGTTCAACCGCTTTCGCGGTATTTGCCGGCTTTACTTTGACAGTCCTCACCATGCCGGCCATGACCTTTAAAGTGGAAAGCAGTGTATCCACCACGTCGAAGTAGCCTTCTTTGTCCTCCTGCATATCACTGTTATAAGCGAGGGGCAGCCCCTTCATCGTCGTCAGGAGGGCCATCAGGCTTCCGTAGACCCGCCCCGTCTTGCCGCGCGCCAGTTCGGCCGCGTCCGGGTTCTTTTTCTGGGGCATGATGCTGCTGCCGGTGGCATATGCCTCGTCGAGCTCGATGAAGTCGAACTCCGCCGAAGACCATGTCACGATTTCCCCGGCGAGCCTTGAAAGATGCATCATGCAGATACTGGCCGCCGCTTCGTATTCGAGGACAAAATCACGGTCGGACACGGCGTCCAGGCTGTTCCGGCTGACACTGGTGAACCCCAGCTCTTTGGCTAGGAATTCTCTATCAACATCATAAGCGACCCCCGCCAGCGCCCCGCTGCCCAGCGGCATCACGTCCACGCGCTTGAGGACGTCGCTAAAACGTTCTGCATCGCGCTGGAGCATCTCGAAGTAAGCCAGGAGATGGTGCGCCAGCAGCACCGGCTGCGCCACCTGCAGATGGGTATAACCGGGCATAACCGCGTCTTTATTGTCTTCGGCAAGGTCGAGTAACGCCCGCTGAAATTCCTTTATCGCGTTGAGAGTATCTTCGACTGCTTCCCTGGTGAAAAGCCGCATGTCCAGGGATATCTGGTCGTTGCGGGAACGGGCGGTATGCAGCTTGCGTCCCGCCTCCCCGATTTTCTCGATAAGGCGGGACTCGATGGCCATGTGAATGTCTTCCTGCTCCGCCCTGAACTCGAACTTACCCTGTTCAATCTCCTGCCGGATGGCTTCCAGTCCACCTGTTATTTTAGCCGCTTCTTCGCTTGAAATAATACCTTGTTTGGCGAGCATCTTAGCATGGGCAATGCTCCCGGCGATGTCCTGCCGGTAGAGACGCCGGTCAAAGGGGAGTGAGGCGGTGTACTGCGCCGCCAGTTTATCAGCCGGTTTGCTGAATCTGCCCCTGATATGACTCATGCCGTCATTCCTCCGGCTCGGCCGGCCCCATGATGCTTAAAGGCCCCTCTTTGTCCCCCAACAACTGTATCTGCGCCTGCGTCTTGACCGGCAGCCCCCAGAGGCGTATAAAGCCTTCGGCGGCTTTCTGGTCGAACTCGTCGCCCTTATCATAGGTAGCCAGCGCCAGATTGTAAAGCGACCACGGGGATTTCCGCCCCATCACAGTCGCCGAACCCTTGAACAGCTTCATCCGCACCGTTCCGGTAACGTAGCGCTGGGAGCTTAATATATAGGCGGAAAGGTCCCGGTTCAGCTGGCTGAACCACAGGCCGTCATAGATAAGGTCGGCCATTTCCACGG
>CAYPYL010000270.1:0-1889 GCA_964414605.1 uncultured Dehalococcoidaceae bacterium | reverse complement strand
GCTCATTTTGAAGGTGAAGAAGTCGGCTGCGCCATCGTGGCTGATACCGAGGACATCGCCGAAGAGGCCGTGAAGCTGATAGAGGTGGAGTGGGAACAAAGGCCTTTCGTCCTGGATGAGGAAGAGGCTATCAAGCCGGAAGCTCCTCTTTCCAACCCTGAGGCTTTTCCCGAAAGCAACATCTTTAGCGAGCATACGTCCGTGCAGCAACACGGAGACATCGAGAAAGGCTTCGCCGAAGCCGATAAGATCATCGAATTCAAATTCCGGCAGGGACTGAACACATGGATAGGCCCGGAGGTGCCCTGCGGGGTGTGGAGATGGAACGGGGAGTACCCCGAGGTCTGGGTGAAGCAGCAGAGGCCGCACATAAGCAAGCGTAACGTAGCCTCCTGGTTCGGCGGCATACCGATGAATAAAATAAAGCTCCACTGTCTTTATCAGGGCGCCAGTTTTGGCGGATGGTCGCAGATGGGCTGGAACCACGGCGGTACCTACCTTGCGGCTGTCGCTTCCAAGAGAACGGGGCGGCCGGTCAAGTGGAACTTCAGCCGTAGAGAAGATTTCTATGGCGGGGAGATGGACCTGGGAATATACTCCTATAAAGCAGGATTTAAAAATGACGGCACCATTACCGCCGTTGAGGGCAAGGCAACACTGGCAAACCAGGGGCTTCCGGCCTTCGGCTTCATCAAGCATTTAATAGAAAATACTAAAATCCCTCACATATACGGTAAACAGACTACGGTATGGGTGAATAAGGGGCCCAACACCGCCGTGCGCTGTGAACAGAACCCCAACGCCCACAGCATGGCGATGGTATTCGGCCATGTTGCCGGAGCGCTGGGCCTCGACCCGGTGGATGTCGCCCTGCTAAATGATGGTTGTGAGGGACATGATATCGCCTGGCTAAATGAAAAGAAAAAGGAGCTCGGGTTCCCGGAAATAGACAGTCTCAAGGAATGTGTCGAAAAAGGTAAAAAAGCCATGGATTGGGACAAGAAATGGCATTTGCCGGGAACCAGGAGACTTCCGAACGGCCGATTACACGGTATGGGCTTTACCTGGACACACGAATGGGATGATTCGGGCGGTTCAGGCGAAATAGCCATACGTATCGAACGAAACGACGGCACGGCTTCCATTTTCGGGTGCCGCGCAGATATCGGCGTTAACCAGGAAACGGCAAGCTGCCAGATAGCGGCGGAAGAACTTGGACTACGTATAGAGGATGTCTATTACCGGCCGCACGAGGATGCCGGTTTCTTCCCGATGACGCCCGATACATCAACCAGTATGTGCGTAAACGCCTACGTCATCAGAAACGCCGCAAGGCTTCTCAAACGAAGACTGCTTGAAGCAGCCGTGGCTCCCACAGGCAAATCTCAATTAGGCGTTTACCCTCCGGCCTTCCCCGGGAAAAAACCTGAGGAGCTGGATATCAAGAACAGCGTTATTTTCGAGAAGGCGCACCCATCGAACAAGATGACTATGGCAGAATTTGTTAAATATTCCGGCGCCATGGGACCCTTGACCTTGCCTCATGGCGAACCCGCGTTTATGGGAGCCGGTAAAAAGGCCACCGGATATAGTTTTCGCGAGCCTTTTTATGATTATTCTTTCCAGGTACAAACTGGCACATACCTGGATGCCCGCGTCCGCATGTGTCGCCAGGCGCATTTCATGGAAGTCGAAGTGGACGACGAAACCGGCGAGGTCTTCGTAACTCACGTAACCAACGTCAATGATGTCGGCAAGGTGTTTAACTTTGACGGTTGCGAAGGCCAGCAGTACGGCGGCACGATCATGGCGCTTGGAAGAGGGCACACCGAAGAGGTGGTCTATGACCCGAATACCGGCGTTATGCTTAACGGCAATTTATTGAATTA
>CAYPYL010000269.1:0-1915 GCA_964414605.1 uncultured Dehalococcoidaceae bacterium | reverse complement strand
TTTTCATCATAAACAAGTTGCCTGTATCCGCACTGAGGACACATCGCCGGTGGCTTATCGGTCCAGAAGCGAGCGTTACCTGAGTTGGCATCGAAAGCTCCTGTAATCATAAACGCAGGATGAGTACAACGGACAAAAAATACCTGGGCCCAGCTGGCCAGATGTTCCATTAGCCCACTAACACCTACATAGCGATAGTAAAAGCGCCTGAGGTCTTCCTCACCTTTGATATCAGCCTGCAACTGCGAAATAGTATTCGTTAGACGGGTACTCTCATCTGCAACAACCTTCTTCTGTGATTCAAGAGAAGATATCTCGGCCGTAACTCTTTCCCTCTCTTTCTTGCTCCAGTCGGCAAGGTCATACAGGTATTTTTTGAGTGAAGTATGTTTCTTTAGTGCCTCAGCCAGCTCCTTGCCGGCATTCTTATAGCCGGCAAATTCCTTTGATAATTCCAGCATAAGCTCAATATTGAATCCGCGACTTTCCGCCTCTTTCTTCAACCGGCTGGCAGCCGTAACTTCTTCCCTGGAAACATCGGCTTCCTTGTGGCATTGCTCGATTTCCTTCTCTATACGCTGCTTCTCTTTCTCCAGCTTCTTGTTGAATGTCACCAGCTTTTTTTCTGCTTCGGCATGCTCATTCTTAATCTGTTCCAGGTCCTGTTGGGTCGTGGCTATAGCCTTCTGCATCTGCTCGTATTCGGCCGAGGCTCGCTTTATTTGCTCTGTCAGACTCTCCGCCCTTTTCTCAAGGTCTGGAATCAGGCGTTCCAGCTTTGTCTTTTGCTCCATCAGGTCTTTACAGGCATCAAGAGCCTCCGTACAGGCTACACCCTTTTCTTCTTCCAAACGAAGTATTCCCTGAATTACTTCAAGATAGCCCGAATCGGCAACATGTTTCTCAAGCTCCATCAGGCTTTCGAACATATTTTCACTAAAACCCGGGCAATGAACTCGGGCTGTCATGATGACGTTCCTTATCTCCTCGACACTAAATCCATGGTTCATTGTAAATCTCCTCCTTTCCCCATCCGTAATGTTATTCGTATCGCTTCCTCCAGCGTCATATCCGCCCTTAATTGCGGCGCAGCGGCCTTTACCATTTCTCTGGCTTCAGCAGGCCGGTAATCCATGCCCTCCAGAGCACTTACCAGGTTGTCGGTGGTCGCCATTTCTTTGTCAGGTGGTAAGGCTTGACCCGAGTCCCGAAATGCCAGACCGAGCAGGCTCCCTGCCACCAGCGGTGCTACGTATCTTCCCTGGGAACCGAACTCCCATAGCCACGATACTACCGACTGCCACTTTAATCTTCGCGATAGCTCATCGATAAAATCATTGGGAAGACGGATAGGCTTTGCCCCTGGTATCCCCCAGGTAGTGTAACCTACGTCCCTGGCTAATATGCTGAATCGTCCCAGGTCATCTCCAAGAAGAGCATGAAGGAAGACCATTGGTATAGCAATCGTTTCCGGCTTGCCGACGGCTCCTGCCAGCGTAATCAAACGGGAGTCCTGCGTCCTGACTATAGCGGCGGCTACAAGATAGATATCTACCTCAATAAGGAGCTGAGGGATATCCTTACCGTCATATTGAAGCCTGGGTATGGGGACAAACCACCGGTCGGCCCGCCAGGTGGCCTTGTTCCCGTACCGGTTCCGGATCGTACTGCCGATAATCTTATCTGCTTCATTATTGACCCTATCGTTATCGGAGAGTGTCTCAAACATATCAATGATATATGTGTCCATTCCTTCTACCCCGGCTAGCCGTAAAGCCAATCTGACGGCTTCACTCTGTTTTTCCGCCTGCTGGCCTGATAATATCTTCATCTGTCCTCCTTCTTATCTATTCAATCTATACTATGCTATCTATACTATCTATAAGCCTGTTGTCTTTTTGGTGACCTTGCACGT
>CAYPYL010000268.1:0-1934 GCA_964414605.1 uncultured Dehalococcoidaceae bacterium | reverse complement strand
TCACCGGGTACACACCGAGTTCGTTGCGGGTAATCGCCCCCTCGGTGGTGCCGTAATACTTGTTGTAGGCATAATCCTTGCTGGCACGCATTATCTTAATCTGTTCCCTGGCCAGCTTATCGAATCCTTCCGGGTCGTAAAGGTCCAGGCTTCTCTTCGCCTTTATAGCTATCGCCTTGAGTCGCTTGGAGCCGAGCACCGTGCCCCCGCCGCATCGACTCGCCGTTCTGCGACCGGACACGATGGCGGAGAACCTGACGAGCTTTTCCGCCGCCGGGCCGATGCAGGCGGTGCGGACGTCTTTGCCGTACTCCCGGATAAGCCAGTCCTGGGTGTACGCCGTGTCTCTGCCCCAGAGTCCGGCGGCGTCTTCAAGTCGTGCGCCTTCCGGCGAAATATATAGATATACGGGTTTATCAGATATTCCTTCGATTAATATAAAGTCGTACCCGGCGAACTTCATCCACGCCCCGAAATCGCCGCCGCTGCAGGAACGGACGATGCAACCGGTCAGCGGGCTCTTGGTGCAGGCCACCCAGCGGGAAACGCTCTGCGCCTGCGTGCCCGCCAGTACCCCCGGCACGAACAGCAGCTTGTTCTTCTCTCCCAGCGGGTCAATGTTGGGGGCAAGTTCATCGTACAGGTACTTAATTCCGAAGCCCCTCCCGGCGATGAAATCCCGGGCAACCTCCGGCGGTAAAGGCTCGTCGACCGCCGTGCCGGCGGAAAGGTTTACCCTTAAGTACCTGCCTCCGTATCCTTTCATTATCCCCCTCGCCGGCTTTGCCCTAAAAGTATCGTTTTTCATGTCACCCGGAGCGTAGCGAAGGGTCTCGTTCTCACGAAAGGATGAGATTCTTCAGTCGCTCCGCTCCTTCAGAATGACATTTGGGGCAAAGCCCACCTCGTCGGAACAGCGTTCCGGCAATCACATTAAAGTACCGCGGGAAATCCATGTCAAGCCCGATTATTCAATCGCCATGCTCTCGTAAGGTTCCGGGGCTTCCGGCAGGTGCTTGAAAAGTTCCTGCCCCATTTTCGTCTTTTCGTAGGGATTCCAGCGGGAAGGCGGCCCGTCCTCCAGTCCGGAGCTCAACGTCCCGGAAACGGGCATTTCCATCCAGCCTTTATCATAGGGAGTCCTGAAAAAGGGAGTCATCAACATATGCCAGAACCGCCACTCGCCGTCCTCCTTAACATAGTCCACGACGTAGACGCCCCATATCCACAGGTTGCCGGCGCATCCCGGCGTAAACCAGATGCTCTGCGCCGTTTTGCCATCTGCGGCTATCTCGATAACCGGCCCCACCGCCAGGTGCATGGTGAACCCGCCGGGTCGCGCCTTCTGCTGCCCCACCATCTTATAAAAAAACCTCTCCACGCCCTCGCGCCCCTTGAAAACGCCGGAGTCCGATGCCTCCATCCTTATACCGGGGGTCTTCCTGGCGAAGCCGCGCTCGACGATTTTCTTATAGTCCTGCTTGAAGAGCCAGTACTGGTACTTGCGCTGCAGCTTCTTGATTTCTTCAAGGTCGATGAGGTACTGGACTTTCTTCCCGATTTCTTCAATGTCCATGATTGTCACCTCCTCATGATATCCCGTAGCGTTATCGCACGTGAAAATGCTGATAATGCGGAATTGGGTTGCACAATCATGCCGGCACCCCGATGCAGACCGCAGTTGAAGACAATTATACCATCGTCAACCGCGGGTATTTCAACGACGGCTGCCGGCAAGGTCGCGTGAATATATCACTGGATTCAGGGGGGCTTTTTCAGGCGTTCTCGGTCTCTCTTTTCAGTTCCTCCAGGTTCTCTCGCTCGCGTATCAGGAACTTCTCCCTGCCCTCTGTGTAAGACGGAAGGACCCATTTTATTTCCTTCAGGCTCTGCGCTATAACCGGAATCCAGTTATACGGGATGGATATCAGTAT
>CAYPYL010000267.1:0-1935 GCA_964414605.1 uncultured Dehalococcoidaceae bacterium | reverse complement strand
TCGATATCCAGACGAACCTCTACAGCCAGATGAGGGTCGCCCGGACGGTGCTGCCGCACATGATAGCCCGGAAATATGGCCGCATTATCAATACCTCCGGGGGACAGGGCATTCCTGGCATATCCATCTACGGCGCCGCCAAGGGCGGTGTCGTCCAGTTCACCAAAGCGCTAGCGCGGGAGGTTGCTCAATACGGGGTTATCGTTAACGCCGTAGGGCCCGGACTCGGCAAGACCGGCCTGGTCTACCGCGCTCCCAAGGAAATGCTCGAAGGGGAAAAGCAGGCTTCAATGCTGAATCGACTCTGCGAGCCCCGCGACGTGGCGCCGGTGGTGGCCTTCCTGGCTTCCGACAGATGCAGCTACATGGTGGGTCAGCTGGTGCAGTTAAGCACATCTTAGTCCGGTATCAGCGTATCCCAGGGCGTGTCCAGCAGGGGCACCGGGATTTCTATAACCGCCGGCCGGCCGGCCTCCAGTGCCAGTCTCAACTGCTTCCCCAGCTCATCGGGATTTGATAGACTGATGCCGAGGGCTCCGAACGCCTCGGCGAACTTGACATAATCAGGGTTATGCAGCTTATTGCCGATAAACCGGCTGCCGAACTGCCGCCGCTGTATGCCGGTGACCGTCCCGTAGGCATTATCCGTAAAGACAAGCGTGACCACGTTTATCTTTTCCTGTATGGCAGTAGCCAGCTCCGGGGAGGCATACGGGAAACCGCCGTCGCCGCAGATGGCGACGACAGGTGTGTCCGGGTTGCCTATCTTGGCGCCGAGGGCGGTGGGGAAAGCGAATCCCAGAGTGGCGAAATACGAGGATTCCACGTAGGTGTTCCTCTTGTTTACCGGATAGGCGATATCGCACCAGTAGCCGATATTGGTGATATCAGGTACGATGATACCGTCGTCCTTAAGGACTTCGCGAATCGACCGGATAACGGCCATCTGTAACGGGGCTGCTTTTTCAAGTCGGGACTTGATATCCTGCCTTATCCCGGCAATTTCATTTGCCTGCCAGAGGCTGGCAGGGGAGCCTGATATTTCTTTTAGCAGGGCGGTCACGGCGACGCGGGCATCGGCGGTAATACCGAGGACAATTTTATGGTTTCTCCCCAGTTCTGCGGGGTCATGGTCTATCTGTATTATTTTCTGGTCGGGCCGCAGCTCCAGCCGGGTATTGCCGGAAGCGCGTAGTCGACTCCCCACCACCAGGATAGCGTCCGCCTGCTTGAACACGGGATTAAGCCAGAGGATGAAGTTGCCGGCGCACATGGTGTGGTCGCAGTGGATAACGCCCTGTCCCTCCGTGGTCATTACTACGGGCGCATTGAGAACCGCGGCCAGCCGGGTAATTTCCGCGGATATGCCGGCTTTGGCGGCGCCGCCCCCGGCCAGGATGAGCGGTCGGCGGGCTTCGGTGAGAATCCGGGCCGCCTCTTTAATCGCATCCGATTCCGGCCGGACCGGCACATTTTCTTCTACTGCCGGCAGGGCGGCTTCGACCTGCTGCGACCACAGGTCGAAGGGCACTTCTATTTCAACGGGACGCGGGCGGCCGGTCTTCAGCTGTTTCAGGGCCTCCCCCAGCAGCACCGGTATATCCTCCGCCTTCAACGCGCGCCCGCACCACTTGGTAAGGTGGCGGAAGATATCAATCTGGTCGTCCAGCTCATGGAGGACCCCGCGGTGGTGACCCAGGTGCTCGCTTTCTATCTGACCGGAGATAAGGAGTATCGGGGTCGAAGCCGTGTAGGCGGTACCGATGGCGGCGGCGGTGTTGAGTGCCCCCGGACCGGGCAGTACCATGGCGGCGCCTATTTTATCGGTGGTACGCGCGTAGCCGTAGGCCATATACGCGGCCGTCTGCTCGTGGCGCGTGGATATCCAGCGGATGCTTTTATCGCGGTAGATGGCATCGACGGCATCCATTATCT
>CAYPYL010000266.1:0-1943 GCA_964414605.1 uncultured Dehalococcoidaceae bacterium | reverse complement strand
CAAGATAACCGTGGTCGGCGTGCCCGACCATCCCGGCATCGCCGCGGGGATATTCGTGCCGCTGGCGGAAGCCGGCATCAGCGTCGATACCATCGTTCAGAACGCCAGCGTGGAAAATATTACCGACCTTACTTTTACGGTGGCGGGGAGCCAGCTGAAAGGGGCGATGGCGGTCATCGAGCCCATCGCCAAATCCATCGGCGCCCGGCAGTGCGTCAGCGATGATAAGCTGGGCAAGGTAAGCATCATCGGCACCGGCATGCAGAACGCCCCGGGCTACGCCGCCCGGATGTTCGCTGCGTTGAGCCAGGAAAATATCAACATCCAGCTTATCACGACGTCGGAAATAAGAATAACCTGTATTATCGAGGAATCGAAAGTCAAAGACGCGGTACGCGCCCTGCACCGCGCCTTCGAGCTGGAAAAAGAAAAGTAGAAATTTCTTGGAGATGCGTCAGGCAATCGCTAGACGGCGACCACCTCTTTGACTTCGGGGATTTCCTGCTTGAGTATCCGCTCAATCCCGTTTTTAAGCGTCAGCTGTGACAAGGCGCACCCGGCGCAGGCGCCTACCAGCTTTACTTTCACCGTGCCGTCCTCGACGGCCACCAGTTCCACGTTGCCGCCGTCCCTGACCAGGTAAGGACGGACCTTATCAAGTACTTCCTTGACCTTCTCCTGCATTATTGTCTCCTTCGGAAAGGGTTGATACCCCTTAGTATTTATTCTAGCTTTCATATTGATATTTTGTCAAACATATCGAGATTAAAATATGACTTATATCACTTGTATGACTTTTCTCCATAGGGTAAAATATTAAGTTAAAACACTCCATTTTTTGGGGAAATGAATGACACGCGATGATGAGAGACTACTTAGATTAAAACAGCAACGCTCAAAAGAAGCCATCGACCTGGCCATGCAGGCGCGGTGGCAGGAAGCCGTCGACCTCAACCAGGAGATTGTCCGGGACTTTCCTGAAGACGTTGACGCCTACAATCGGCTGGGCCGGGCCTGCCTGGAACTGGGGCAGTACCAGCAAGCCCGCGAGGCCTATGAGAACGCGGTAAGGCTGGACCCTTATAACGCCATCGCCAGCCGGAACATCAGACGTCTGAACGATATCAAGGAAACCGGAGATACCGCGGTGGAGACAGGTAAAGTCGAACCGCAGCAGTTCATCGAGGAGATAGGCAAAGCAGGGATGGTTACCCTTGAAGAACTGGCACCCAAGGAAAGCCGCGCCCGGGTCGTGGCGGGCGACCGGGTATTTTTGAAGTTGGACGGCTCGGTGCTGACGGTGGAAAGCAGCCGCGGTGAATACATCGGGCGGGTTGAGCCCAAGCACATGCAGCGCCTGGCGCGCCTGATGCTGGGGGGCAATCAGTATTCAGCTACGGTCGTCAGGTCCACCGCTGATATGATGACCGTCATGATACGGGAGACCCACCAGCACCCAAGCCAGGCCGGGAAGCTATCATTTCCGCCCAAGGGTATGGAGGAATTCCGTTCTTATGCTACCGATAAATTATTGAGGCTGGAGGCGGAAGAAGAGGAAGAAGACGAGTCAGGTTACACGATAATCGGTGGTGATGAAATCGAAGTCCTGCCCGAGGAAGCCGAGGGCGTCGATGACAACGAGAGTGACGAAGATTAGGAGGACGTACTGAATATGGTTTCGGGCACAGTAAAGCCGGTAAATATAGAAGAACAGATGCGGACATCGTACATTGATTACGCGATGACCGTTATCGTCTCGCGCGCCCTGCCGGACGTGCGGGACGGTCTGAAACCGGTACACCGGCGCATCCTATATGCCATGAACGATATGGCCCTGCGGCCCACCGGTCCGCACCGCAAGAGCGCCCGCATCGTCGGCGAGGTACTCGGTAAATACCATCCCCACGGGGACAGCTCGGTCTACGATGCCATGGTGCGCATGG
>CAYPYL010000265.1:0-1956 GCA_964414605.1 uncultured Dehalococcoidaceae bacterium | reverse complement strand
AGCTCTTCCCAGCCCAGCACCGATTCCTCAATAAGCACCTGACCGATAAGACTGGCCGCGATACCGCGGCTGGCTACAGTGCGCAGCTCCTCAATATTGTAAACTAGGCCGCCACCCGTTCCACCCAGGCAATACGCCGGGCGCACCACCACCGGATAGCCAAGCTCGGAGGCTACCCTCTCGGCGTCTTCAACGCTATAGACGGCCTCGCTGCGAGGTATATCAATGCCCAGCCGGTTCATTGTCTCCTTGAAGGCAATCCTGTCCTCGCCGCGAATAATGGCGTCGACTTCAACGCCGATCATTTTAACGCCGTATTTCTCCAGCACGCCGGCCTGCGCCAGTTCAGCGCTTAAGTTGAGTCCTGTCTGCCCACCAAGGTTCGGCAACAACGCGTCCGGCCTTTCTTTTTCAATAATATTAGTCATAGCCTCAAGGTTAAGCGGTTCTATATAGGTAATATCAGCCATACCGGGGTCAGTCATGATCGTCGCCGGGTTTGAATTTGCCAGGACGATTTCATAGCCAAGGCCGCGAAGCGCTTTACAGGCTTGAGTCCCGGAATAATCAAATTCGCATGCCTGCCCGATAATAATCGGCCCGGACCCTATAATCATTACCTTTCTGATGTCGTCTCTCTTGGGCATGTAGTTATCTCCTCTACTAAACTCCGTTGATAAATTTATGGTTTTGAGGCAATGGTTTTTGCTTCACTTCGATAAGCTGGATTCAGACAGAAAAGGTTTAACCAGATAATCTTCAATTTCCTGTTCCTTGGCAACAGGGTGTAAGATGATTTTCAATGCCGCAACGAGTTCTTCAGACGGGTCAGCATAGCCTCTTTTTAGCTTATCGATTTCGGCCAGGGAAATAACACTGGTGACATCAACTGATTTACCTGTAGTATGACCCAGCTTATAGTCCGACTCATGTAGTTTATTATATATGAATTTATATGCTTGCTTGCGCCTGTCTCTTCTGCTTGTCAAGACGATATTCCTGAAAAATAATAATAGTATCTGGCTGATTATAGCATATCCGTTGCGGCTGAATAAGAGTTATTTAAGATGCAGGGTCCCGTAGGACTCTTAAGCTAATACCCCTCCTCTTTCCACTTGGACCAATCTACCGATTCCCTTTCTTCTTCTGTCAGTATCTGCGGGTAAAATTTTTCAGTGTGGACAGGCCCTTGATTCACTTCGATAAAAATCCACGGTCTATCTATTCTTTTTATGATGTACGGACAGTGTATGAGATTCGGGGGGATATAGACCAGTGTAGACCTGGTTATCGTATGTTTTTCCCTCTCCGGCCCCATCTGTAGTTCCACCTCTGCCCCCAGATCAGTAGGGTCATCCGGGTTTGTGCCGATGAGCATCAGGATTTCGGCATGCTTGTGTATGTGTGGAGGATGCCCTACGCCGGCAGTATCAGCCGAGCGGCCGGCAGCCCGAGGCAGGTTCCAGTGAACCCAGTAAAAGTTACATCCTTCAAAGGCATCGTGGTCCACACGTGCAATACCGGTACGCCCGTGTTCTATCTCCTCCGGCTTTGCCTCATATGTCTCAAAGTACTTCCCGTATTTTGTTTCGGCCATTTTTTACTCCTTACAGAACTCTTATTTATCCGGGTTGTCAGCGCGGCAATTCGGGCGGTTCATGATGGACGTTCATCCAGTGCCGAATAGTCAATACAGTCTATGATTATACATTAGCTATGTCAAGAATGAGATTTGTAACGATTGAAATGCAGACGCACCTGTACCTTGGGTGAAGACCGAGCAAAACCTGAACAAATGGTGACAAAATACCTTGGGAAGTCGCCGCTAATAATGTACTAAAGGGCTGGACTTTTTTATCTCACTGCTTTAATCCCGGCGTAGCGTCCGCAGTTGAAGCCTTCTCCCAGCCGACACCATGCGCAGCTATCCGGCACTTCGTCTGTTATCATAAGCTG
>CAYPYL010000264.1:0-1967 GCA_964414605.1 uncultured Dehalococcoidaceae bacterium | reverse complement strand
CTCTTTCCTCATCGCATAGAGTCGGACGGGCGTCATCGCCAGCATATCCATGGCGCTCCCGCCGCCGTCGAAGGTGGACACATCGTTCAGTGATTCTCCCTGGGAGGCGATGTTAAGTATCTGCTCTTTCCCGTCGACCGACCGCTTGTAGACCTTCACCGCCCCGGATATTATCAGGTACATATACTCCGACTGGTCGCCTTCAAACAGGAAAATCTGTCCTTTTTCGATTTTCTTCTCGAAGGCGATGTACTTCTTGACCTCTTCAAGCTCGTCGGGACTCAAGCCGGTAAAATATTGTATTTGCGCCAGTTCCTCCTGGGTGACCGCCATACGCCACCTCCCTTACAAGTGTAGATATACCGGCGAAAAATCAGCTCTTAGCATTTAATGTAAGTAACCCTGCTGCATTTGTCAAACGACGTACCCGATATGGCATCGGATTTACAGCCGGAGAGAACGATGCTTATCCGTCTCAAGGATGAAAGGGAAGCTTTATGTATATTGCTGGCCGGGCTTTACCGGAGGGGAAATAGCCGGCCGAGTGGTCAGCCGTGCGAATCACCGTGTAAAATGTAATTAATTTTAATATAAGAACACTAATACTAGCAGTTTTATGCAGAAAATCAATTGACAAATTATTTCAAATTAGTTAGACTTTCCTTAATCCTCAAGAAAATGCACTAAATTATTGCGATATGAGTGTCTGACAACGATTTTGAAATTTTACAGTTTTAGTATTTCTAGTATGTTCGAAGGAAAGGAGGTATATGTAAATAATCCGCTATTTATCAGCTCGGTACCCTATTTACAGCCCATCCTTATACTCTAAAGGAGGAAACACAAATTGAAGAATGGTTTTATCATAGCTCTGATGATTGTTATAATAACCGGGCTTCTCCTGGGCAGCTGTGCCGAACCGAGCCCTGAACCGGCTCCGGCTCCTTCTCCTACACCATCGCCGGCACCGGCACCGGAACCGTCCCCGGCACCTGAACCGGAACCTGCCCCGGCGCCTGAACCCGCCCCGGCGCCTGAACCCGGCGGACCGATATACGGCGGCACCTTTATCTGGAACCACAACAGCGGCTGCACCCAGATAGGTTCCATCGCCGATAACATGGGAATCGCCGCCGCCCGGAACACTTACCCCGTATATGAGCCGCTGATTATATCCGACGACATGGAGAAAATCCATCCCTGGTTGGCCACAGGCTGGGATATCTCGTCAGATGGCAAGGCCATCACTTTTACATTACGCGAGGGCGTTAAGTTCCACGACGGCACTCCCTTTAATGCTGAAGCCGTAAAGTACAATATCGAAGCCGTCATCGCGGCAAATTTGATGGGTACGGCTTTCCTTACTAACGTTACCTCAATCGATGTTCTGGATGAATATACTGTTCGGATAAACCTGGAAGAAGTAGATTCCACCTTCCTGCTGCGTCTTGCCCAGGGAGCGCTCGGTATGATGGTTTCTCCCACGGCTATGGCTAAAGAAGCCACCGCGGAAAATATGGCCGAACTGCACTGCGTCGGCACCGGGCCCTTCATGTTCGATAGCTGGCAGCGAGACACCTTCGTTAAGTACAAGAGATGGGACGGCTACTGGCAGGAAGGCAAACCCTATCTTGATACTATACTGGTCAACAACACCGCCGACGTAACCGTCAGCGTCATGGCCCTTAAAGCGGGAGAGACACTCGCAGTGGAGAATGTCGACCCCGTTGATGCCAGACAGCTGGAAACAGAGGGTTTTGTAATCCACCAGCCGAACCTGCATTTCCTCCATAGCATTCTCCCGGACGGCAATAACCCGGACTCCCCCTTCCACGATAAGAGGGTAAGACTGGCGCTGGAATACGCCATCGACAAGAAGACGATGGCCCAAGGCATCGGCATGGGTTACTATGATGCTCTGGGTCAGTTGGCGATGGAAGTAGACCCCTGGTTTAACGAAAATTGCC
>CAYPYL010000263.1:0-1985 GCA_964414605.1 uncultured Dehalococcoidaceae bacterium | reverse complement strand
TGCGGGCGTGGTCAACCGGTACCGTCTCATCCAGGCTGCCGTGGACCAGCAACAACGGCCGGGGTTCAATACGGGATACGTAATCAAGCGGCGTCATCTTTTTGAGGTCATCGAACCACCCCTCGACAGACGGCGGGAAATCATCATCCCGGATGGCGCCGATTTCCCGGTAACGGTCGATAATGGACTGCGGGGAGCCGGACTCGGTAAAAAGACCGAAGTGCGCCGGGCAGGCGCAGGCCGCCACGCCGGAAATACGCGCGTCCCCGGCGGCCACGTAGATGGATACCGCCGCTCCCGCGCTGAAGCCGACCAGACAAAAACGGGAGCTATCGATATTATCCAGGCTCCATAAATAATCGACGATAGCCCGGAGGTCTCGCGTCCAGCCGAGAAAGTCCAGGTTGCCGCCGCTGTCTCCCGTCCCCCTGAAATTGAAAAAGCAGACGGCAAATCCCTCCCGGCAAATCTTCTCCGCCAGTTCCGGATAGCCGCCGTCACCCGGCTCCGGGGGATTGCCGGACGGAGCGCCGTGACACAGACAGGCCAGCGGGTACCGGTCTTTTCCGCCGGGCAGGAAGACCTGCCCGACGATGGAAATACCTTCCACCTGCAAAACAAAAAAGTCTCTAAGCATACATAATCCCACCTGGAAGATAAAACGGTTTGCGATAATACGAAACTAGATAGACCTGCCCACGGACTCGGCGATGGGCTTGAGCTCTTCCATCAGCGTCTCGAAGTTGGTCAGTGAAAGCGACTGTAATCCGTCGACGAGGGCTTCCTTGGGATTGGGGTGGACTTCTATAAGCAGTCCGTCGGCGCCGGCGGCCACGGCTGCTTTGGCGATGGCCGGAACGACCGAATAATGACCGGCGGCATGGCTGGGGTCGACGATTACCGGCAGGTGAGTGTTCTTCTTGAGCACCGGTATAGCGGATATATCCAGCGAAAAGCGGATGCTGTCCTCAAAAGTCCTGATGCCGCGCTCACAGAGGACAACCCGGTTTTTCCCGTCGGTCAGCAGGTAGTCGGCGGCAGTAAGCCACTCGGTGATGGTGCAGGAAAAACCGCGCTTCAGCACCACGGGACAGCGGCTCTTGCCGGCGTTGGTCAGCAGGGCGAAGTTCTGCATATTGCGCGAGCCTATTTGCAGCATATCCGCGAAGGAGGATACCAGGTCTACGTCATGGGGGTCCACAACCTCAGTGACCACCGGCATACCGTGCTTTTCCCTGGCCCTGGCGAGCAGTTCCAGTCCTTTTTGCTGCATGCCCTGGAAACTGAACGGGGACGTGCGCGGTTTGAAGGCACCGCCCCGCAGGATGCTGGCCCCGGCTTTCTTAACGGCTTCGGCGGCCTGCATAAGCTGGCTTTCGCTTTCCACGGCGCAGGGGCCGGCCATGACGATGATACGTTCACCACCTATTTTCACCCCGCCGCATTTAACGACGGTGTCTTTAGGCCGGAACTCGCGGGAGGCGAGTTTGTACGGCTTCATGATGCGGGTGACGCTCTCGACGCCGGGCAGCACGGCAAAGACATCGGTGGGTATCTGGCCGGTGTTACTCCCCAGCAGGGCCACCACCGTTCTATCCGTGCCCAGGTTCAATTGAACGCCGAGTTCCAGCGACTTCGCCTTCTGCACCACATCGTCGATTTCCTGCTGGCTGGCACCCTTTATCATTTGGACTATCATGGTCTGTTACGCTAGCTCCCTTTGAGTTATACTTCCTCCCGCCTCAATCCACCATAATGATAATACAAGAGCCCCGACGGGGCGTCAAGACGGCGGGCCGGCTATCCTTCGCCCGATTTCTTGGCCTGCTTGGCCGCCTGTTTTGCCTTTTTCTTTTCCAGCTTGAGCCTGGCTTCTTCGAGCCGGACCGAAGGGTCGGCCGTCGCCGGCGCTTCCGCCGGGGGCTTTTCTTTTTTCGTCTGCCGCAGCACCATCATGGCCAGGTAGCGCCCGAAGTAGCCCACGA
>CAYPYL010000262.1:0-2023 GCA_964414605.1 uncultured Dehalococcoidaceae bacterium | reverse complement strand
TAACCGGCACGCCGGCCTTTTGAAGCTCCCAGGCGGTCAGCCGCGCCCCCTGTAAAAGCGGCCTGGTCTCGTCGGCCATTACCTTAATGTTCTTTCCCTGCCGGTGCGCCGCGATGATAACGCCCAGGGCGGTGCCGTGACCGGGCGCAGCCAGCGGGCCCGTGTTGCAGTGCGTCAGCACCGTCCAGCCCTCCTTAATCAGCTCCGCCCCGTAATGACTCAAGCGGCGTGTGGCGTCCGCTTCCTCGGTATGGATTTTAATGGCCTCGTCGACGAGGGCTTTCTTGACCTGCGCGGCATTTTCCCCCGACTCCGCAATCTTTTTACAGCGTTCCAGGGCGAAGAAGAGGTTGCGGGCGGTGGGACGGGTGGCGGCGATAGTCTCGATGACCCTGCGCAGCTCCTCCGTGAAATGCTCCCCGGAAGTAGGGTCGATTTTTAAGGCACCGAGCGCCGCGGCGTAGGCGCCGGCGATACCGATTGCAGGGGCGCCCCTTATCTTCATCTCTCTGATAGCCGAGGCGACCTCGCGGTAATCGTTAAGCTCCAGGTAGACCTCATCGCCCGGGAGGCGGGTCTGGTCGAGGATTTTTACCCGGTCACCGAGCCACTCTATGGGCTGATAGTCTGTGCTAATGAGCTTCGCCCTCCTTGATATCGCTCCGCCGTTTTTCCCACGCTTCCCGTTTCAGTTCCATGAAGAGGAAATTATGGCCGTTGCGCTTCATTTCCCCGCAGGGCGTAAAGCCGCACCTCTGGAAGCACTTCTGCGCCCGCAGGTTCCAGTCCAGCGTCTTCAGGTAAAGGCGATTGAAATCAGTGGTCATGAAAATATGATTGGTAATGGTGGTGATTGTATCGGCGCCGTAGCCCTTATCCCAGTAATCGCGGTCGCCAATCATGATACCCAGCTGCGCCTCACCCTTCCTTTTACTGATATCGTAGCAGGTGCAGTTGCCGATATGTTTGCCTTCCACGGTCTCTATGGCCAGGGGGTAACGATTGAACCTGGGGCGGTGTATCTCGGTGGCGTAGTCCAGCAGGTAGACGGAGAAAGGTAAAACAAGCGTCCGGGCAGCATCCAGCCTGGCAAGTTCGGCGTCCGATTGCCACCGGTAGTCGTTGCGGGCATCGGCAAGCTTTTTCTCCCGGAGTCTGACCTTGTTCCCGGTAATCACATCACCCTTGAGTGGTTTCAAGCATGCCGGTGCGGCGTTCTTCCAGAATTTCATAGCTAACGAGTAACGCGACTTCTATCCTTAATCCTCGTCATCATCGTCATCGTCGCCGCGTTCCCATGCAGACTCGTCACCGCGCTCCCATATCGGCTCGGTAAAATAGTCGATGTATTCTTCCATAGCCTGGGCGGCGACCTGCTTGATTCTCTCGCCGGCCTCCACGGCCATCCTGGAAAGCTCCGCAAAGTCGATACTGACTTCCAGCATGCCGGTGAGGACTTTCAACACGGCCAGGGCTGCCATGGGATTGGGCACGCGGCCGGCGTAAACGGGCACCTCGCCGAGCAGGCAGATGCCGTCGATTTCCCTCTCCTTGGCCACGCCCAGCAGCAGGCCGTTGAGTCCCGCGATTTGCAGGTTGCTGGAGTGTTCCAGGTTGTATTTCTCTAAATCGGGAGTGACAAGGCGGCTGGTGGCGACGCCCCAGACCTTGGGAGGCTCGGTGTGATGGATGCGCGTTATGGCCGCGGCGCAGGTATAGATACGCTCCACGCCGAACCGGTGACCCACGTCGAGGACGCAGTTGGCCAGCTCGTAGGCCTTGGCGGCGGGCTGGTCTTCCCCGATGAACAGTATCAGGTCGTTACCTTCGCCTTCGTTTTTATAGTAGTAGAACTCGCTAAGGGGGAAATTGGGCTCGTCAACCACGTTATCCTTGACGGTGACGCCGATGGGGTCGAAGAAATATGACGCCTCAAGATAGCCGAGCTCCTTGAAATTAAGCTTGGCCTTAAGGTAGTTGGCGATAATCATGGCGACGTTGCCGATGCCGGGCCAGGCCGCCA
>CAYPYL010000261.1:0-2036 GCA_964414605.1 uncultured Dehalococcoidaceae bacterium | reverse complement strand
TACTACACGCAGGCGGAGCTGGCGGTATTAAAGACTCTCAAGACGGCGCCCAGCCACAGCGCCATATGGAACGATCTGCAAGCGTGGGCGGCTGCCCATGTCAATGACCCTGTCCCTGACTTTCTCCCCTACGGCACGTCTGCCAGCGTACGCCGGGCGGTGGGGGTTACCATCCATAAATTCATTGACAATATGGTCTTCATGTACCACATGACGGATGAAACCACCTACGCCGATGCTGCCGTATCCTGGATGGTGGGCATAGCGACTACATGGTCGGCCTGGTGCCCGGGCTCGGACGGGCTGCCGGTTCCGAGCCAGACCGGGAACGAAGTGAGGGAATATGCCAACGGTTTTGCCAACGGCTATTACTCACTCAGGGATTATATGTCGGAGAGCGACCGCCAGTTAGTTTGTAACCACATCGTAACCAACGTTTACCCCGTCTATTACCGGGGCAGCAATGCGTCGGACGTTTCGGGGGGCGGAGTCGGCTTTTCACGCCCGGTTACCTACGGTGCAACGGTTGGCCTCGCGGCTTTAGCCTTAGGCGATGATTACGCCAGTTCGGGTGACTGGCTCGACTTTGCCATCTATGCCGTGGACAGAGGGGTCAGTCTCGGCGGTACGAGTGACGGCGGGTGGAAAGAAGGCGCCACTTACGGACTCAAAGGGTCGATCGACCGGGTATTTGCCTTTTACGATTGTCTGCGCAGGATTGAAGGCATAGATAAATTCGCGACCTACCACGATTTCCTGTCTCAGGTGGCCTATTATTTTATCTACATGACCCTACCTGACGACCATAAGGTCGGGGCGGTCGGCTTCCAGATCGAGGATACCACCGGCCCCGGGGATTATTTTCTGCATACTGATTACGCCCTATCCTGGCTCTATCACGCGGCCCGTGAATATAGCGACGGTTACGCCCAATACGCGGGCGACGTCTATGCCAAGCAGGACTTAGCGATAAGCTACGTCTATAAAGACCCCAACGTCACACCGCTAGCCATATCAGGTCTTCCGCTCTACAGGTCATTCCCCGAGCTTGGTTACGTCATCTGGCGGGCAGGATGGGATACGGATGACATGGCTTTCCTTTTCAAGTCGGGATGGGCGATGGGACACAATCATCCTAATCAGAACGGATGGTGTCTTTACAAGAACGGGAGGCCGTTGACCGCCGGCACAGGCTATGCCACGAGCTGGATGGAATATAAATGCACGGAATTCCAGAACACCCTGACCGTCGGCGATACCCTGGGCAACGACGGCCTGATGTACGGCAGAGGTCAGGCCAGGCAGAAAGGTGACATCGGCGGGGCATTGCTCCCCATTGACACGAGACCAGGGACGATAACGGACACATACTTCAATCCGTACTACTATTACGCCTGCGGCGACGCGTCGGCAGCCTATACCGGCGAGGTCTATTCCGAGCCTTTAGACTGGCCCTGGCTATCGTCCGGGGACCTTAACAAATTTTTAAGACACTTCGTCTACATCCCGGGTCCGGACTACTTCGTGTGCTTCGATGACATAGAGCAGGACACGCCGACGCAGGTCAACTGGTGGTACAGCGCCCTTGACCTCTACCAGGAATACGGGACTGCCACCCAAGCCCCTCCGTTAACCGTCACCGGGGACAATGTTATCTGGGAGGAAATCTCTTCGGCCGAGGCCGGCACCAGGCGCATGGAGATCAAGATGGTCGAGCCCCAGACCTTCAGTTACCGGACGGCTACCGACCAGGGCTGTTATAACGGTGAGTTCAGCTATATTATAGCTTACGCGAACAGCGCCAACACCACGCCGAGGTTTCTTACGGTGATGACGCCCAGCGACGACCTCACCACCGGCGACCTGGTGGTAAGCGAAGTATCGCGGAACAATTGTGTGGGGGTTCTCGTCGGCTCGGCCGGTGGTAAACTCGATGTGATATTGTTCAGCAACGACGGGAATCCGGTCAACCAGTATATCGACCTGGGCGGTAATTACCAGTCCGCCGACGGCAATCCCTATACGTTCCAGGGCAC
>CAYPYL010000260.1:0-2037 GCA_964414605.1 uncultured Dehalococcoidaceae bacterium | reverse complement strand
ACTCGGACTTCATCACCGGGCACTACATCGTCGTCAACGGCGGCAGTGTGCTGCTTTAAAATGTACCACTAGTAGCCTGCTGGAACAATTACCTAGTGGAGTGGGGCTGGGATAAAAGCGGCGCGCCGACTCCCGCCAAGCTGAAAGAACTGGGTTTATAAACCAGGAAAGAAAGGACATGCGGTTCAATGCCAGAATACGGATACGCCGGAAAAATTCTAAAGGTTGACTTATCCAGCGGAAAAATTACCGAACAGCCGAGCGCTGATTACACCGAAAAATACATAGGGGGACACGGCATCGCCGCCAGGCTCTTCTGGGAAATGGTCCCGCCGGAAGCCAAAGCCTTCGACCCGGAGAACTGCCTGATTTGCGCCAGCGGTCCCGTTACCGGATTCCCCGGCTTTGCCGGCTTCCGCTGGAAAATCTGCGGCAAAACGCCCCTCGGAGACCCGGAGTCCTTCTCATACTGCAATCTGGGGGAGAGGTGGGGGGCCTGGCTGAAATACGCCGGCTACGATGCCCTGGTCGTGCAAGGCAGGGCGGATAAACCCGCCTATCTCTATATCCATGACGGAAAAACAGAAATCAGGGACGCATCCCATCTCCGGGGGCAGACCTCTTTCGATACTATCGATGCCCTGAAGGCGGAACTCGGAGATAAAGTGAGCGTCCTGACCACCGGCCCCGCCGGGGAAAACCTAGTGCCTTTCGCCGTGGTCTCGACGGAGCGTGGAGCTTCCGGCTCCGGCGGTCTCGGAGCCCTGATGGGGTCGAAAAATCTAAAAGCCATCGCCGCCGCCGGCGATAAAATGCCGAAAGCCGCCAACCCGGAAAAAGTCCGGCAGATGGTAAAGCTCATCCGGGACTCTCGGGTAAAAACGGACATGCCCTCGATGTGGGGGGTACCGGGGCTTACCCACCCCCATGCCTGCTACGGTTGCGGCATCGGGTGCTCACGGGAAACATATACGGACGAAAAGGGCAGGCGTTATAAGTCTCTCTGCCAGGCATCGGAAGTCTACCTTGAGATGGTAAACAGATACACCGGAAAGCCGAACGGCGCCCGCCTCCAGGGCACCAGGCTCTGCGACGGCTACGGACTCGATACCGCCGTAATGCAGAGCATGATCGAGTGGCTCGATGCCTGCTTCAAAGAAGGAATCATCAGCGAAAAGGAGACCGGGCTGCCCTTATCGAAGGCCGGCAGTCCAGAATACATCGAGAAACTCACCAGGATGGTAGCCTTCAGGGAGGGGTTCGGCGATATCCTGTCGCGTGGCATCATCCCCGCCGCGGCGTCGGTGGGACCGAAGGCCGAGGCATTGCTGCCCCGGGTCGTCGCCACCCGCGCGGGCGAGAAAAAAGACTACGACCCGAGGCTGTTCATCACCACCGCCCTGGTCTACGCCACCGAGCCGAGAAGGTCTATAAGCCAGTTGCACGAAGTCTGCACCCCGCTGATGATGTGGGTGGGGATGGGGGGAGGCAAGCCGGGCGAGATGTTCAGCGTCGAAAGCTTCCGGAAAGCCGCCGAGATAGTCTGGGGCAGCGCCGCCGCCGCCGATTTTTCCACGTACGAAGGCAAGGCGGTGGCCGCTAAAAAAGTCCAGGACCGCGTCTTTGCCAAGGAATGCCTCATCCTCTGCGACCTCCGCTGGACAATGACACAATACAACCGCGCCCTCGGCACCACCGCCGATAACATAATGGAAAGCCAGGTATATTCAGCCATTACTGGGAAAGAGACCGACGATGCCGAACTGGCCGGGATCGGAGAGAGGATTTTCAACCTGCAGCGGGCAATATTGCTCCGCCAGGGATGGCAGGGGCGTAAGGACGACCGGCTGCTGGACTATTTTTTCACCGAGCCGCTTAAACAGGGCGAGCTATTCTACAATACCGAATGCCTGGCGCCGGGTAAAGACGGCGAAACGATTTCTAAAATCGGCGCGACCGTCGACAGGGACAAATTCGAGGACATGAAAACCGAGTATTACGGACTGCGCGGCTGGGACGCCGAAACCGGCCTGCCGA
>CAYPYL010000259.1:0-2056 GCA_964414605.1 uncultured Dehalococcoidaceae bacterium | reverse complement strand
GTATACGGCTTGTTTATTCCTTCGCCCCCGCTGTTTATGCTGTGTTTACACCGGTCGTGCTATCCTCTTTATAGTTAATCGAGTTGTTCCCCAGCTTGGTAACTGCCCAGGAAGATGGAGGGGTCAGGCAAGTCCTTAAAAAAATTAAGGATTCGCCCGACCCCTTCTCTCTTTTCAGGCAAATCGTTGCTTATTAGTACCGGATGGGCTAAAATTTCAGGGTAACCCGCAGGTTCTGGAAGGAGTATAGCTATGAAGATAAGGGCGTTTTTCTGGCTGCTTGTTACCATGGTGACCGTAACGGGACTGTTAATAACGTCGTGCGGCGATTCGGAAGCGGAGCCTGCTCCGGCTCCATCGCCGACACCGGAGGGAAAAGTAATGAAATGGGACTCACCGCCGGAGATGGCAATTGATACCGACAAGAAATACACCGCAATTATAGAAACAGAAAAGGGCAACCTGGTGCTGGAGCTCTTTGCGGCGGACGTGCCGAGGACAGTGAACAACTTCGTCTTTCTGGCGCGTCAGGGTTTTTACGATAATACCACCTTTCACCGGGTAATCCCCGGCTTCATGGCGCAGGGCGGCGACCCCACCGGGAAGGGCAGCGGCGGTCCTGGCTATAGGTTCGATGATGAATTTACACAGCACTGGCACGAAGCCGGAGCTTTGTCCATGGCCAATGCGGGCCCCAATACTAACGGCTCGCAGTTCTTTATCTGTTATGCGGCTCAGCACGGACTCGACGGTAAACATACCGTCTTCGGTCAGCTGGTGGAAGGCATGGACGTCCTCAAGAATCTTACCCCCCGCAATCCCGCCGAGAACCCGCAGTTCGAAGGCGACAGGGTAATCCGGGTGACCATCAAAGAGGAATAGCCTTACAGGTCAATTCCGATGGCGCGGAACAATCCTTTAAGGCCGAAATAGCCGGCGTAGACCACCGTCATGCACTTGATTATTTTACCGGCCAGGACGATGAAGATATATTTCTTCAGGCCGAAGCGCAGCGCCCCCGCCGCCAGGGCGGCCGGATAGAAGAAGGGATTGACCACGGATGCCACGATAAACAGCGTCAGCGGCCCCCGGCGTTCCATGAGACCCAGCATACGCTCGTAGGCGGACTGTAATCTACCGTGCTTGCTGCTGCTGATAGCCCTGCCGGCGCCGTGCCCGGTCATGTAGATGGTCAGGGCGCCCACGAGTTCTCCCATCGCCGCCGATATTCCCACCAGCGCTACCGACCACAGGTCTTGCATAGCTCCGCCCAGCGCGAAGACTACCGCCAGCATCGGCACGGGTATGATAACGGTGGCGCCGCCCAGGATGCTGATGATGAAAGCGCCGACATAACCGTATTGCTTTAGCTCGCTGATTTTATCACCGTAGTAGACGATAGCCAGTATCATCAGTATCGTCAGGATGATACCAACGATAGCGAGCACATAACTCCATACGACAGACTTCGAAACGGACGCTTCTGCGGTGCCTGGGCTGCTCTCTGTATCGGGTCCCTTCTCTTGGAGTGTGTGTTCTGACATAATGCGCCTATATTATACACGTCAGCGCAAGCGAACGCTACTACGGAGTCAAAACAGGGGAGGGGGCAAAGCCCCCTCCCGTAAATTATCGAGTCCAACAGGCCTGTAAGAGTCCGGGTATCAGGCCGCAGCTTTGGTCGCCACTTCTTTCTTCTTGAAGGTCAGGCCGGACTTGATGACGTCCACTTTCACCGTGTCGCCTTCTTTCAGTTCGCCTCGGAGTATCTGGCTGGACAGCGGGTTCTCCACGTGTTTTTCGATGACCCGTCGCAGCGGGCGGGCGCCGAAGATGGGGTCGTAGCCTTCCCTGGCCAGCCACGACTTGGCTTTTTCCGTGAGTTCCAGCTTCAGCTCGTGCTCCGCCATCCGGACCTGCAGGTCCGCAACCATGAGGTCGACGATTTTCCGTAACTGCTCCTCGGAAAGCTCGTGGAAGACGATGATATCGTCCAGCCGGTTGAGGAACTCGGGCCGGAAGGCCTTCTGTATCTCCGCCATGACCTTTTTCTTCA
>CAYPYL010000258.1:0-2061 GCA_964414605.1 uncultured Dehalococcoidaceae bacterium | reverse complement strand
AGCCAGGATGGGAGTGAGGGTCGCCGTCGCCGAGAGAGGACACGCCAAGCGGAGCGGCGCCGGCGGGGCGGGCGTCGACCACTGGCACGGCGCCGTCACCAATCCCTGCTCCAGAGTCACCCCGGAGATGTATACCCGGGCCTGTTACGACAGTATGCAGGGCTATACCGGCGGACACGTCCGCTACATCATCACCAGTGAAGGCTGGGACACCCTGCAGGAATGCGAGAAGATGGGCATCCAGATTCGTGACGTTAATGACGAGTTCAAGGGGGCCGACTTCCGCGACGAAGAGACCAGGCTGATGTTCGCCTACGATTACGAAAACAGGCATGTTATCCGCGTCTGGGGATACAACATCAAGCCCAAGCTGTACGAAGAGGCGAAGCGGCTGAAGGTGGACATCCGTAACCGGATGATGGTCACCAGCCTGCTTACGGAGGGCGGTAACCAGGGGGCAAGGGTCGTCGGGGCTACGGGCGTTAACACTCGTACCGGCGAGTTCTACGTATTCAGGGCGAAGGCCACGATTATCGCCACCGGCGGCGCCGGGCGTCTTACCGTGTTCGCCCCGGAACTAACCGCCTCGGGCACCATGGCCGACATGAATAGCGCCGGGGCCGGCCAGGCCATCGGCTGGAACGCCGGCGCCGAGTTCGCCTGCATGGAAGCGTCCGGACCGGGCGGTCTGGTCGGCTTCGGTTACGCACCCTACAGCACGGCGAATGCCAGCAATACGTACCACGGCACGCCCATCGTCGACGCCGAAGGCAAAGAGGTGCCCTGGATTGACGTCTTCGGCAGAGAACTGAAAACCGTTGAGGATCGGTTCCTGCCGCAGGAAGGGCAGACATTTCAACTTGGCATCGGGATAGGGATTTCCCGTACAAATCAGGAATTCCGCCTGAACGACATCAATCCGGACCTGCCGGAACGCTTACGCAAGGGTGAGTTCAAGCTGCCACTATATGCAGACTTCACACGCCTCTCGGAGATGGAACGGAGATGTATCTGGGGCATGATGGTCGGCAACGAGGGCAAGACCCGCATACCGATATACGATACCATGAGCAGAGCCGGCTTCGACCCCGATAAAGACCTCTTCCAGGCTCCGGTTATGCCCCTCGAGGGATATTTTAACGCATGTTACTGGGCCGGCGGGCCCAACACGCCACCGACCGTACGCGGACTGGGCGGCGGCGGCTTCCTGGTGGACTGGGACCTGAGGACGAACCTGGAAGGGCTCTATGCCGCCGCCGGCAGCACTATCTACGGCGGGGGCTGCCACGGCGAGTCGCATACCACCGGCCGCTACGCCGGAAGACACGCCGCCGCGTACGCCAGAATAGCCTCAGAAGCGGTGGCCGATAAAAATCAAATAGAGGCGGAGAAAACACGCGCCTATAACGCCGTCGGGCAGAGCAAGGAGGGCAACGGCTGGAAGGAAATCAACGCCGCCATCGCACGTATCATGCGGGACTACTGCGGCCGCCACAAGAACGAGCTTACGTTAAATCTGGGGCTGAGACTCCTTAAAGAGCTAAGGGAAACCGAACTGACATCGGCTTACGCCTCCAATCCCCACGAACTGGGACGCCTCCTGGAATGCCACTCGCTTATTTCCGTGGGGGAGATGGTCATTAAAGCGTCCCTGGCAAGGAAGGCCAGTAACTCCATCCTCGATTTCCACCGGCTGGACTACCCCGAGATGGACCCACCCGAATGGAATAAACTGCTGCCCATCCGCCAGGAGAATAACCAGGTCAAGGTCAGGGAGTTGCCACTGGACTTCCACCTCAACCCCCCATACGCTTCCACCTACGAGGAAAATTACCAGCTTCATAAAGGTGTTTAAATTTGTAATTAACGACGCAAAAGGAAGGTAAGCTAAAATGAGCGATAAAGCATACATAGTGCCCAATCCGCCAACGCCGAACAAGTCGGTGGAGTTCAACCCCGATATATGTACCGGCTGCAATCTATGCGTGGAAGTGTGCCCCACCGATGTCATGATGCCTAACCCGGAGAAGGGAAAACAGCCCATCGTCGTTTACCCGGAAG
>CAYPYL010000257.1:0-2065 GCA_964414605.1 uncultured Dehalococcoidaceae bacterium | reverse complement strand
GGATACCGTAGTCCGTGCCCAGCTCGACCGTACCCAGCGAGATGGCGGACACTTCGAGGTTCGTCCGCCCCAGTAACCTGCGCTCCGTCAAGCCCGTTTCACTCAATAGCCTAGTCCCTTGACCGGTAAACCGTGCCTATTTTCTTGCCTTCCATGAAACTGTCGACGCCACCGCTATCGACTGCTTTTCTCACAATCTTAAGAGTCTCGGCTGACGCCGCTAGAGTCCGTTCGATGTCCTCGTCACTGTGGGAGAACGTGAGGTATACCGGCCCGCCGAAGAGAATGCCTCGCTTGACCGTCTCCTGTAGGAAAAGGCTCTTAAGGTCGGGAGATTCCTTGCCTGCGTTATCCCAGAACACCAGTCCGGAACGGGGCGGATTACCGGGTACGAGCATGTTAATCCCTGCTTCCAGCGCCGCCTTGCTTAGGCCTTCACGGAGTTTTTTGCCTTTTTCCCAGATATAGGGAATGACGTTTTTCGTTCTGATTTCGTTGATGGTAGCTAGGGCCGCCGCCATCGCCAGTATCTCGCCGGAGAAGGTCAGGGAGAAGAATATTCCTTCCAGTTCTTTCATGTATTCTTTCTTGCCGACTACCGCCGATATCGGCAGGCCGTTGGCCATACCCTTGCCAAGACAGGCAAGGTCGGGGACGATACCGTAGTATTCCTGGGCGCCGCCCAGCGCGTAGCGAAATCCAGTGCAGATTTCATCGAAAACGAACAGCGCCCCGTTCTTGTGGGCGATATCAATTACCTGCTGGAGGAAGTTGTCCACCGGTTCGATGCCGGGCTGCTCCATGATGACCGTGCCGATTTGGTTCGGGTACTGGTCGAAGAGCACCTCCAGGCTGGCCGGATTATTGTATTCAAAGGCGTGGATTAGCTCCCTGTTAAACTGCGGGATGCCCTTGTCCAGCGAGGTGGTCACCGCATACCAGTCGTGGCAGCCGTGGTAGCCGCAGTAAGCGATATGGTCGCGCCCCGTATAGGCGCGGGCGACGCGGATGGCGGCCATGGTGGCGTCAGCGCCGTTCTTGCCGAACCTGACCATCTCGGCGCAGGGGATAATGTCCACCAGCAGTTCCGCCAGCTCCACTTCCATAGGGTGCATCAGGGTAAAGGTATTGCCGTCACGCATTTGGCGGCTCACCGCCTCGACCACGGCCGGGTAGCCGTAGCCCAGGATAAACGGCCCCAGGGCCATAGGGTAATCGATGTATTCATTGCCGTCGACGTCCCACACGTGGCAACCCTTGCCCCGGACGAGGTATTTCGGGGCTACGCCGTCAACGAACTGGTCCGGGCCCTTGCTGAGGGTCTGGGTGCCCTTGGGGATTATCCTGATGGCCCGTTCCCAGAGGGCTTCGGACTGGCTCAGGTCTCTCTTATTTGGATTTGGCATCTGTTTTCCTCAAATATTTTTTATCCTCTTTCAGGGATTTCAGGTATCCTTCGTTTCTTACTATGTGGCTGTTGATTTCCAGAAGGCGGGGCTCTTCTTCGAGGAGCTTGAGAATATCCTCCGTGTAGAACATCTCTCCTTCTTTGAAGAGTCGCTGCAAAATTTCCCTGACCAGTGTCAGGTCTTCCTCCTGGTCGACCGTCCAGCGCAGGTGGGAGAGGTTGGTGGGGTAGGATATCCTCCCGACTTTGAAAAGCTCGGGGTGTTTGGTGATATAAGGCCCGACGTGTTCTCTCTCCGAGGGCAGTTCGGCTTCCCGCCAGGTCTTCTCCAGCGTCTGGAAGGAAAGGACTCCCGTATCCAGGCCATCGGGGAAAGTATTGTCCGTACCCACGGCGTCATAGGTTTTCAGCTTCTGGAACTCCCGTACCACCCGGTCGACAATCCTGGGGTCAAGCAGCGGGCAGTCCGCCGTGATACGTATCACCGGGTCGGCCTTGAATTTTACGGCAGCCCGGTAATAGCGGTCGAGCAGGTCGTCGGGGCTGCCGGCAAACGCCTTTACCCCCCATTCCCGCGCCTTCTTCAGGAGGACTCTATCCTCGTCGAGGTGGCTAGTGGCCAAGACAATATCCTCGACGGTTTCCGCCTTTTTCAGC
>CAYPYL010000256.1:0-2078 GCA_964414605.1 uncultured Dehalococcoidaceae bacterium | reverse complement strand
CTCCGGGCAATCGGCGATGTTGACCACGGGCACGCGCTTGCCGTCCGGGCCGATTCCGGCGTTGTTAAAGGCGTAGTCCAGCCGCCCGTACGTCTCGACACATTTGGCGACCATCGCCTCCACCTCCGCCGCCCGGGACACGTCGCATTTGACAAAGATAGCTTCGCCGCCCGCCTCTTTGATGAGACGTACCGTATCTTCGCCGCCGCTGATATTCTTATCGGTGGATACGACGACCTTCGCTCCTTCGCGGGCGAATATCCGGGCGGTTACTTTACCTATTCCCGAAGCGCCTCCGGTGACCAGTGCCACTCTACCCTGGAATTTTTCAGCCATATATGCCTCCTCTTTTTCTGACGGGATTTCGTCGGTAATATTATGAGTTATATAGTAACTGACGTTTTAACAGCGATTGCACAACCCGTAAACCTTTGCATGTGGTGAAATAAGACTAGTATAATGGTTTGGGCATCCTGTCAGTGCCATTATATAATATAACATGGCGCGTGTTTAAGTAACGACTGCGGGCGGGTGCCGGGGAGAAGCAGGCCTTCAGTACTTCAGGATAAAATATTATCACATAAAAATATTGGGAGGTATACAGTGTTACTTGAAAACAGGGTGGCGATTGTTACCGGCGGCGCTAAAGGAATGGGGAGGGGCATCGCCCTTAAGTTTGCCCAGGAGGGCTGTGACGTTGTCGTCAATGCCTTGCATATAGAAGGCGCTGAAAAAGTGGCGGAGGAAATCAGGGCCCTGGGGCGTAAATCTCTGGCGATTAAGGCGGATATATCCAGCAGCGCCGAAGTCCGGAAAATGGTTGACAAGACCATAAAAGAATTCGGCAAGATAGATATCCTGGTCAATAACGCCGGGGGAGTCATGGGGGTCACGGGTGGAGATTCCGATACGGCTACCGAAGAGGACTGGGACAAGATTATAGATGTGAACTTGAAAGGTGCGTTTCTGGTCTGCATGGCGGTATTGCCCCATATGAAAAAGCAAAAATACGGCAAGATAATCAACGTTTCTTCCATGGGGGCCGTGGACCCGGCTGTCTCCGTGCTGCATTATCACTGCGCCAAGGCCGGGGTTTTAGGTCTGACGATAAACCTCGCCTTCGAGCTGGCTCCCCAGAATATCTACGTTAACGCAATTGTCCCGGGACCCATTGAAACGCCGTTCTGGGACTCGTTACAGCCGCCGGGACCGGAGAGGGACGCTCTGTTTGCGGCCATCGCCGGAAAGGAGGTGCCCCTGGGCAGGATAGGCACTCCGGAGGATATTGCCGGGCCTGCCCTGTTCCTGGCGTCGGGGCTGTCCGACTATGTTACCGGCCAGATAATTTGTGTGGCCGGGGGACAGCCGCTTTCGGCGCACGCGGCCACTTTCCTATCGTCGGGAGGGAGACCGGGAGGTTAGGCAGGAACAACGGAGGAACCAATGAAGAAGCTTAGAGTCCAGAACAAGAAGATAGACGATGAACTCCTGATGAGAAAGAGGCGGGAAGAACTGGACAAGTGGCCCACCGGTAAAGAAGTAGATTTCGAAGAGGCGGTGGCCTATCAGAAAAGCCTGCCCGATAGTAAAATCTGGTGGAAGGTGATGGTAAAGCTGCATGAAGAGGGCAGGATGAGCGTCTTCCCCAGGGCCGGTACACCGGTACTGGAGCAGATGATTGAGCTCTGCCAGGGTTTGCGGGAAACGGGAGTGGTTCTCATCCCGGTAACCACCGATAGCTACACGCGACTCGGCCAGTATGAGAAGGTCGAGGAAATCCTGAAAGAGTGCAACCGGACCGGCAAGGCGCTCCTGAACGGTTATCCCATTATTAACCAGGGCGTGGCGAAGACGCGGAAACTCGTTGAGAGCGTCGATGCCGCCTTCAGTCCCCGTGCCGCCGGCGGCGAAATAGCCATCGCTTCGGGAATGACCACCTGGCCGGGAGGCGTGGGCATGGAATTCCTGACTTTCGGCAGTTATTCCAAGAGACAGAGCATCAGGGAACTCGTAGCCAAGAGCCAGAACGGCATGAGGACTATCGGTTGGTACGCCGACCGCGGCGTGATACTCTGCAC
>CAYPYL010000255.1:0-2088 GCA_964414605.1 uncultured Dehalococcoidaceae bacterium | reverse complement strand
AGAGGTCTACTCGGTCGGTGTCAATATATTCCATGAGGAAGACGAAGAGATTAAGCTGAATATCTTCAAGCATTCCAGAGAGATGCAGTTAGAAAGAATAGAATATATAAAAAATTATAAGAAAAATAGAAACAATCAGAAGGTGAAACAGGTGCTTGATAACCTCTATAAGAAAGCAAAGGCCAGCGAGAGGACCAACCTTTTTATCACGATTATGGAAGCTGTAGAAGGAAAAGCGACCATGCAGGAGATAATCGATACCCTTAGAAAAGTTGAAAATTTTAAGATGCCAGCATAACCGCTATCAGTTCAAAAAAGATATTATTTATGCGCTCAGGCTCAGATAAACCGGAGGAATGAATATGGTTAAAAAGGAAAAAGTAAGGATAATACTGGCTAAATTCGGACTGGACGGCCACGATAATGGCGTCAAGACAATCGCCAAGTGGCTGGGGGACGCCGGCTTTGAAGTCATATACATGGGACTTTACAATACGGCCGAGGGGACGATAAAGGCCGCTCAGGAAGAAGATGTCAAGCTTATTGGTGCCAGCTTTCTGGAGGGTGAGCATATGTTCTACGTTCCCCGACTGCTGGAGCTGGCCAGAGAAGAGGAAATGAAAGATGTGAAATTCGCCGTAGGCGGGGTAATCCCCCCCGATGACGTAAAAGCGCTAAAAGAAATGGGAGTACACCAGGTCTATACGGCCGGTACGACCAGAGATGTCATCATTGATGGCATCAAGGCCTTAGCTTAAACAACTGCTGTTAAAGTCTCCCTGCCCTTGTTCCGGCCACAAAACCGGCGTTTTATCACCTGCCTACCATCATACCGGGAAGCCAGAGACTTAGTATGGGGAAGGCCACTAAAACAGCTAAGAAGATAAGCAGGAAAATCAGGAAGGGTGTTACGCCGCGCAGGATGTCGCCGGTCGGGATGTTAAAAATTGTCTTCACGGCAAACAGGTCTATTCCCATTGGCGGTGTGATGAGCCCTATCTGTGTGTTCACGGAGAACACTACCGCAAACCAGAGGGGGTCAAAACCAAGGCTTTCAATTATCGGGATGAAGATGGGTATGGTCAACAGCGTGATGGTCAGCGGTTCCAGAATACAGCCCAGAAATAGAAGAATAGCATTAATCGTGATAATCACCACCCAGGGTGATATATCTGAGGAACCAATCACAGTCAGCAAATTCGCGGCTATATTGGAACTTCCCACTATATAGGTGAAGAAAGAAGCCCCAACCATGATAAACAGAATCATGGCATTAATCACCGCGGCTTCCTTTATTGATTCGGCTATACCTTTGAGCCTGAGTCCAAAGAAGGCAACCGCTATAATCAGCACGATAACACACCCGACTCCGGCCGACTCGGTAGGGGTGGCTATTCCCATGTAAATCGAGCCCAGAATAGCCAGTATGACGACGGCTACCGGCCAGACTTTCTTCAGAGAGAAGACCCGCTCTTTCCAGCTAACGCTTTCCGCACGTGGCGCAAGGTTAGGCCTCAACGAGCAAATCAATACGGCTGGTATCGAGAGCATAATAGCCAGGACGATGCCCGGTATTATGCCAGCTATGAAAAGTTTACCCAGAGACAGGTCTGCCAGAACCGAGATAATAATAAAAGTGGCGCTGGGCGGTATCAGCGGACCAAGGGCACCCCCGGCCAGCAACGCGCCCAGGCTGAGCGACCTGTTATAACCATATCTATCGAATTCCGGCACCGCCACTTTGCCCACTACAACTATGGTGGCGGCGCTGGTACCCAGAGTAGCCGCCATGGCAGCTTCACCAAGGATGCCGGAAACGATTAGCCCCCCGGGAATACGACCCAGCCAGTTAGAAGCCGCCTTGAAAAGGTCCTGGCCCATGGCGGTTTGAGCGACGATAGAGCCCAGCAGCACGAATAGCGGCAGTGGCGTCCAGGCTAAATTAAAAAGCATGTGAAAGGGGGTCCATCCTACTTTGGGGAGACAGCTAGTTCCTAAAGCGACGAGGCCACCCAGGACGGCACAGAAACCCAGCGAATAGACGATGGGAATTCCCATCATCATGAAGATAAACAGGCCTACAATGCA
>CAYPYL010000254.1:0-2094 GCA_964414605.1 uncultured Dehalococcoidaceae bacterium | reverse complement strand
TCTATCTGTAAAAAGTCAAGCTCCACCGGCGTTTCCTGGCCGAATAAGGAGAGAAGCACCTTGACTTTGCCTTTTTCTGTATTAATCTCGTCCACCACGCCCACGAAATCGATAAACGGGCCGTCGGTCACCCTGATGCTCTGCCCTTTGCGGAAGCCGACCTTGACCTTGGGGGCCTCGGCGGACATCTGCTTCAATATCTCGCCGACTTCCTTCTCCTGCAAAGGGGTGGGGGTGTTGCCGCTCCCCACGAAACCGGTGACGCCCGGGGTGTTGCGCACGACGCTCCAGGTATTCTCATCCATCTTCATCTGGACGAGGACATAACCGGGCAGTATCTTCCGGGTCACCGTGCGCCGCCGCCCGCCCTTGACCTCGATTTCTTCCTCGGTAGGTATCACCACCTGGGCGATTTCGGTGCTGGTGTCCATAAACTTGATGCGCTGTTCCAGGTTCTTCTTGACCCGCTCTTCATGCCCGGAATAGGTATGAATCACATACCACTTCTTGTCATTATCGGCCATAGCTAACCTCGCTACCAGCTTTGCCGGGGGAAACAGTGAATATCGCGCCCATTAAATGAACTCTATCCTTCCGGAGGCGGCCCTCATCTGCCTGTGAATATCTTATCCACCAGGGCGGAGAAACCGTAATCCAGGGCCCCCAGGACAATACCTGCAATGATGGTCACCAGCAGCACCAGCCCCGTCAGGTAGGCCGCCTCCCTCCGGGAGAGCCAGACCACTTTTTTCAGCTCGTTAACAATCTCGCCGATATAGTTAAAGAGCCGGAAACCCTTTTTCTTGGCAACCGCCGGTTGTGTCATCGCTGCTAGTCCACCCTCAAGGGCAACGTGGCCCTACTTTGCCTCCCGGAACGTCCGGTGCGTACGGCAGCGGGGGCAATATTTATTCAGCTCCAGACGCTGCGTATCGTTTTTCCTGTTTTTACTGGTGGTATAGACCCGCTCCTTGCATTCGGTACAGGCAAGGTATATCACACCCCTGGCTTCAGCTTTCTTGGCCATAGTTTATTCTATGATGCGGCTTATGGTGCCGGCACCTACCGTCCTGCCTCCTTCACGAATAGCAAACCGTAGACCTTTCTCCAGGGCCACGGGGTAAATCAGCTTCATCTTCATGTTGATATTATCGCCGGGCATGACCATCTCGACGCCTTCCGGCAGTTCGATGGTACCGGTGACATCGGTGGTGCGGATATAGAACTGGGGCTTATAGCCGTTGAAGAACGGGGTGTGCCGGCCGCCTTCGTCCTTGGTCAGGACGTAGACCTGGGCCTCGGCGTAGGTATGGGGCTTGATGGAGCCCGGGGCCGCCAGCACCATGCCGCGCTCGATATCCTCACGCTCGACACCCCTCAACAGCGCGCCGACAGCATCGCCCGCCTCGGCCTGGTCAAGGGTCTTGTGGAACATTTCCAGACCGGTAACGGTGACGCGGCGCGGTTCATGGTGGAGACCGACGATTTCCACTTCCTCGCCGACCTTAATCATACCGCGCTCCACCCTGCCGGTGGGTACCGTGCCCCGCCCCTTGATGCTGAAGACGTCTTCCACGTGCATCAGGAAGGGCTGGTCTTTGGCGCGCTGCGGTATGGGAATATACTCGTCGACGGCATCCATCAGTTTGAGGATGGGCCCACACCATTTGCAGTCCGGCTTGGCACAGCCGCATTCCAGGGCTTTGAGGGCGCTTACCCTGACGATGGGGGTCTTGTCACCCGGGAACTCGTATTTGGTCAGCAATTCTCTGACTTCAACTTCCACCAGCTCGAGGAGCTCTTCGTCTTCCATGGCATCAACCTTGTTCAGCGCGACGACGATGTAAGGCACGAGCACCTGGCGGGCCGACTCGACCGTCCGCACCTGCCCGAACAATCTCCTTGCCGCCGCCCTTCCGTGCTCGTCGATAAACGACAGCCCCGGCAAATCTAAACAATCCACAGTCGCGTGAACGGTTTTTTCCGGCTTGTAAAGTTCCGTCAGCCAGTCGAGCCTTTCATCCGGCACCTGCACCATCGCCTCTTCAATCGTCGCAGAGCCTGTCGGCGTTATCGCCTTACCGCTCAGCCCCG
>CAYPYL010000253.1:0-2097 GCA_964414605.1 uncultured Dehalococcoidaceae bacterium | reverse complement strand
CGGAACCGTAGTGGAAAGCATTGGTCATTATCCCGATTTTAGCTTCTTCCAGAGGAATAAACTGCTTCTGAAAATAAGCGTAAGAGGGCATTTTGCGGTCTCCTTTCCAAGTAACCTTAATTATAGCTTCAACGGCGGTAGAAAAACAAGTGGCGTTATCAGGAAGAGGCGGGGGCGTGGTATAATACCCCATCACATGAATGATATTAATGTTAACAAGCCGCAGGCAGCCCAGACCGGACCGGGCGGACGCATCGCCGACCTTAAAGCCCGGCTCGTAAGTTTCTTTACTCCCAGGACGCTGGGAGGGATGAGGAGACTCATCTGGTTCAAGCGGAGGGTCCTGCCCGCACTCGGCCTGCTGGTAGCCATCGCCATCATGGTGGGCATTTTCTATCTCTACTGGCAGAACCCCTATATTTTCCGGGAACTGCGCGCCTACGGGTACCTGGGGGCTTTTATCATCAGTGTTATCCTGAACGCCACCATTATACTACCGGTCAGCAATATGGCTATTATGATGACGCTGGGGGCGACGTTGCCTTCGCCTCTGATAGTCGGGCTGGCGGGCGGTGCGGGGGCGGCCATCGGCGAGATGACCGGCTACGTGGCCGGTCGGAGCGGCCGCGGCCTGCTGGTGAAGAACAAGGTGTATACGCGGGTAGAGAGTTGGGTAAAGAGGTGGGGATGGATAGCCGTTTTCATCATGTCTATTTTCCCGTTCGTATTCGATATCGTCGGCATTATCGCCGGAGCCCTCCGCATGCCGTTCTGGAGATTTGTGCTTGCCTGCTGGGGGGGCAGGACGATTTCTTACGTGTTTATGTCCTACATGGCGTCGCTGGGTCTAAGGGCAATCCCTTGGTTTAACTAACTCTTTCCCTTGACTTTAAGGACCAGCGCCGCGCCGACGATGAAGTAAGCCAGGCATACCATCAGCATGAAAGTATAGCCGAGTCCGTGGCTCTGACCGTTGAAATAGTCTATGGCCGGGCCGATGGCCCTTGCCAGGGCGGCGCCGCCGGCGGTGGCCATGTTGGCGATGCCCAGGTAACGGGCTTCTTCTCCTTCCGCAACGAGGTCGGTAGCCAGCGCCCAGTTGGTGCTGTTAAAGGCTCCTATAGCCACGCCGATGATGGCGGCGGCCCACAGTATCGTGCCGTACTCCTGCGACAGGGCGATGACGGCAATTCCCAGGGCGCCCAGCATCCCCGATGCTATGGTGATGGGCTTGCGGCCTATCCTGTCGGATAGGTAGCCGGCCGGCCAGACGACAAGCAGCATACCCACCACGGCGAATATGGAGAAACGGGCCGTCGCCTCGGCGGGGTCGGTAACGCCGATGACATCCTGGAGAAAGTAAAGGGCGAACTGCTGGATGGTGGTGAAAGCCATGTAAACGAGCAGGCGGGAGGCCAGAAACCACATAATATCGCGATTGGCAATGACTTCCCTGGCGGTACGGTACAATGCCGCCAGCAGCGAAGTCCGTTGACCGTTAACGTTTACCGGTGTTTCCCTGACCATAATGACGGTAGCAATTACGGTTCCCAGCAGGATTAAAGACAGTATTCCCAGCACGAGCCATAGCCACTGGCTGCCTTCTCCGGCGAAGTATTTATCCATGAAAAGGCTGGAGATATATACCAGGATTACTCCACCGACTATCTCGAATAGGGCCTTGACTCCTGAAGCCAGACCATGCTTTTCTATCGGTATCATGTCTGGAATAAATGCCTGGAAGGGCCCCTGCGCCGTGTTGGTGGCGAGTTGTAGCAGGCAGTAAACCACAAATATGGCGGTGAAGCTGGCGGCAAGGCCGATACCGGGTACTATCAGCAGGGCTATGATGCCGCCAATCAGTATATAAGGCCGCCGCCGACCCCATCGGAAACCGGAGCGGTCACTGATGGCACCGGCTATCGGCTGGACAAGCATGGCCAGAAACAGACCGCAGAGGGTCAACAGACCGAGGTAAGTATTTTTCTGCGCTTCAGGGACAAAGTCCAGCAGCCGCAGGGGCAGGATAATGGCGTGCATACTCTGCCACAGGGCAGTCAGGGCAAAGCCGAAGATGGTTATCTTGATATAATCCCG
>CAYPYL010000252.1:0-2102 GCA_964414605.1 uncultured Dehalococcoidaceae bacterium | reverse complement strand
TGTCCAGATAACCGCCGATGGCCAGACCCAGGCCAACCCCTATGGCGGTACCGAGGCCCGTATTATCAAGCACCGCCCCGAGTGACCCGCCGGCTACCGCCCCGATGGCCATGCCGATACCGATGCCCATGCCCATGTAATGCCCCTTTTCCACCAGCTTGTGGACTTTCTTGAGGTGTTCGACCATGCCCTCTATTGCCTTGGCATGCCTTTTAAAACCTTCTTTATTCGGCATCTGTATCAGCATGCTCATCTCCTGCACAAGATTGGTGATGTCCTGCTTGAGCGTTTCACACTCTGAGCAGGTGGTGGAAAATTCATCTACTCTCTTGGCGATACGCAGGAGCAGGTCGAGCTTGTGTTTCTTAAAGTCTTTCTGTCCCAGCGTGACCTGGTACTGCTCTATCTCCGTGGCGATGTGGTTATACCACTGGCTGCCGACTTCCATATTGCTTTACTCCACCCCTCCCCCGTTCATGATATCTTTTCCCACCCGGCCACCCTCGTATCATCGGCGGGTTAGGCCGGGAAATTGCCCCCTTATCCCCCCAAAGGTCTAGGAAGAGGGGCTAACACCCCTCTTGGACTGCCCCTATTTACTATTAAAGGTTTTTATGACCATCTTCCAACATTTTTTGAAGATGCTCAGGTATAGGTAGTTCTTTCCACGTTAACACTTCTTCGCCATTATCATCTACCTGAACTTGAATATCATCAACAATACGAGCGTAGAGACATGGTTGATAACCACATGTTATTCTGCCCTCCCATGGTACTCCGCCTATCGTATGAAACTGCGCCTGATAAAAAGAACTTCTTTTATTTTTTACATATGCCAAACGCGTGCTTAGACCAAGACTATTGACATAAATTAGTTCAACAATTTTACGAACGGTTCTACCTGAAAGACGATAGTTTAATATCGCGGCAACTTTGTTTTCTACCTTGACCCAGTCACCTACTACCTCCCATGTTATTAGCCACGAACTCATATCCTCCCCCCTAAACCTCCGCCCTTCTCTTATGCCACTCGGTGGCCTGCTCGTAGGCGTAGGCGACCCTTAATATCGTTTCCTCCCCGAAGGGCTTGCCGATTACCTGCATGCCGATGGGGAGTCCGTCGGCAAAGCCCGCCGGCACCGAGATTCCCGGCACACCGGCGATATTTATCGGCAGCGTGCAGACATCGCTGAGGTACATCGCCAGCGGGTCGTCCATCTTTTCACCAATCTTAAAGGGGACGGTGGGGGAGGTGGGGGTCACCAGGGCATCGTACTTCTCGAAAGCCCCGTCGAACTCCCGCCTTATCAGGGTGCGCACCTTCTGCGCTTTGACATACCATGCGTCGTAGTAGCCGGCGGACAGGGCGTAGGTGCCCAGCATGATACGCCGCTTGACCTCCGGCCCGAAGCCGTTCTCACGCGTCTTCTCCATCGACTCCCACATGCTTTTGGCCTCGTAGGAGTAGCCGTACTTTACGCCGTCATAGCGCGCCAGGTTGGCCGAGGCCTCGGAGGGGGCGATGATATAGTAGACCGCCAGGGCGTAAGGGGTGTGGGGTAAAGACATCTCCTCGACTTCAGCGCCAAGTTCTTCAAGCTTGCCGATAGCCGCCTGTATCGCCGCGTTCACCTCTGCCTGCATCCCCTCGACGAAGTACTCTTTAGGCACGCCGAGGCGGAGCCCTTTCAAATCAGCCTTCAGGCACTGGGTATAATCTGGCACCGGCTGAGGCACCGATGTCGAATCTCGTTTGTCATCGCCGGCGATGGCGTTAAGCAGCAGGGCGCAATCGGTCACGTCCTGCGTCATCGGACCTATCTGGTCGAGCGAACTGGCGAAGGCCACCAGTCCGTAGCGACTCACCCGGCCGTAGGTGGGCTTCATGCCGACCACGCTGCAGAATCCCGCCGGCTGCCGGATACTCCCCCCCGTATCCGAACCCAGGGCGCAAACGGTCTCACCGGCCGCCACCGCTACCGCCGAGCCGCCGCTGCTGCCGCCGGGCACGCGGCTCAGGTCCCAGGGATTGCAGGTAGGGAACAACGCCGAGTTCTCCGTCGACGAACCCATGGCGAACTCGTCCATATTGGCCTTGCCCA
>CAYPYL010000251.1:0-2109 GCA_964414605.1 uncultured Dehalococcoidaceae bacterium | reverse complement strand
GCTCCTTGGCCTCGATGGCCTGGTGCAGTCCCTCGGAATAGCGCCGCCCGTACATCAAACGACCCGTAAACGGGTCGACGATAATGACTTCCCCGTCCTTAACAACATAATCGCGGTCCCGCCTGTAAACTACCTGCGCTTTCATGGCGTTGTCCAGGTAGCGAGTCATGGCCTGATTTTCCGGGTCATAGAGGTTGGGCGATTTCAGCAGCCCTTCGCGCTTCAGCATCCGTTCTATCTTGCTCATGCCGTTCTCGGTAAGGCTGACCGTTCTGGACTTCTCTTCGACGGTGAAGTCCTCCTCCGAGAGCATCCGCGGCGCCAGCCGGGAAAAGACGGAATATGTTTCACCGGATTCCTCCGCCGGGGCACTGATAATAAGCGGCGTGCGGGCTTCATCGATGAGGAGGTTGTCCACCTCGTCGACGATGCCGTAGTTCAGAGGGCGCTGAACGCACAAGGACAAATCCGTCACCATGTTGTCCCGCAAATAATCGAAGCCGAACTCGGCGCTGGTACCGTAGGCAATATCCACCTGATAGGCCTCTCTGCGAGAGATAGGCCGGAAATGTCTCCAACGGCTATCGCCGGAATCGAAATCAGGGTCGTAAATGCGGGCGGGGGTATGCTCGTCCGGGTTCTGCATCGGGTAAATACTAGCGACACTCACTCCCAGGGCGTGATAGACCGGAGCCATCCAGTAGGGGTCACGCCGCGCCAGGTAGTCGTTGACCGTAATCAGGTGCGCTCCCCTGCCGGAAAGCGAGTTGAGGTAAAGGGGTAAAGTAGCCACCAGGGTCTTGCCTTCGCCGGTCCTCATCTCGGCGATTTTCCCCTGGTGCAGGGTGACGCCGCCCAGCAGCTGCACGTCGTAGTGGCGCTGGCCGATGGTCCGAACGGCGGCCTCGCGTACGGCGGCGAAGGTTTCCGGCAGCAGGTCATTTAAAACCTTTTCTTCTTGTTCTCGCAGTTCTTTTTCCAGTTGTTTTACTCTATCTTCAAGGCGCTGTGCTTGGCTACTTAGTTCTTCTCTCTCAAGCGGCTCTTGTTTATCTGATAGTTGCTTTCTAATTTCCTCCAAATCATGGCGCGTTTCAATGAGTCTCTGCCGGAGGTTAGCTGTAGCTTCGGCTATTCTAGCCCTGAACTCGTCCGTCTTGGCGCGGAGCTCGGCATCGGTAAGCTTCTTGAATTCAGGCTCCAGCGCGTTGATGCGGTCGATGTTCGGCTGCAGCCTTTTCAGCTCTTTCTCGTTGGAATCAAAAAGTCCACTAAAAAACTTAACCATTCTTATCACTCACAATCAACTCTTTAGCACGTTCCGCCATGGAATCCATAACCAGAATCCTGACTTCGGCCATGCCGTCGACGGTAAACATATGCACCGACGGCGCGGCATTCGACTTCAGGAAGCACGGGATGTCATAGCTTTCCAGCAGGCTCCTGATAACCTGCGCCTCCATATCATTGCTGGCCTTATATACCTCGACCAGTCTTTCGTTTTTACTCAAACATCGCCCCCACGGACTGCCCGGTATGGATACGCTTGATAGCTTCGCCGAGCAGCGGCGCTATCGGCAGAACGGTAATCTTATCGATTCTCTTATTTCCCGGGACCGGGACGGTATCGGTAACGACCACCTCCTTCACCGGGGAGGCGGCTATTCTCTCTATAGCCGGGCCGGATAATATGGGGTGCGTGCAGCAGGAATGTATTTCCCGCGCGCCGCGGTCAAGGAGAGTAGAGACTACCCCAACCAGAGAACCGGCGGTATCGATTTCGTCATCTACGGTGATGGCGATTTTGCCCTTTACATCACCGATTACGTTCAACGTTTCCGTTTTATCTTCATTACCGAGGCGCCTTTTTTCCATGATAACCAGGGGGACATTCAGCATCGCTCCCAGGTCGCGCGCCCGCTTGGTAGCCCCGATATCACTGGCAACGACCACCACGTCCTGATAGGCTTTTTTCTTAAAATAATTACCCAGGATATTCAGAGCGGTAAGCTCATCGACGGGAATATTAAAGAAGCCCTGAATCTGGGCCGCGTGCAGGTCCACGGTCAGCACCCTGCCGGCTCCGGCCACGGTAAGCAGGTCGGCCAC
>CAYPYL010000250.1:0-2116 GCA_964414605.1 uncultured Dehalococcoidaceae bacterium | reverse complement strand
AAGCTCCCAGAACCGGCGGGAGAAGCGGAAACGGTAACGGTCGAGGCATCCCCCGCCAGCGGTGATTACCGCGTGGTCTCCACCACCTCTGAACTCGACGAACTGGTAAATAAGCTGTCATCCGCCAAATCCTTCGCCTTCGATACGGAGACCACCGGCCTCAACCCCATGACTGCGCAGCTTGTCGGCATATCCCTCTCCGCGGAGCAGGGCAGGGCGTATTATATACCGGTCGGCCATGTTATCCTCGACGAAGTAACGCAGATACCCGTCGAGCAGGTCATTGACCGGCTCAAGCCAATCTTCGAGGACGCAAAAATACCCAAGCTGGCCCACAACGGCAAGTACGACATGATGGTGCTGGCGGAGCAGGGCATAGCCGTTGCCGGCCTTGAGTTCGACTCCATGATTGCCGCCCATCTCCTCGGGGAAAAGGCCCTGGGACTTAAAGCGCTGGCCTTCAGCAAGCTCGGCATCGAGATGACGCCTATTAAGAACCTCATCGGCACCGGCGCCAAGCAGATATCGATGGCGCAGGTTAACATAAATACAGCCGCCGAATACGCCAGCGCCGACGCCGATATGACTTTCCGGCTGGTGGCCTTATTTGAAAAAGAGCTTGAAAAACAGGGTCTCATGAAACTCTTTAAAGAAGTGGAGATGCCCCTCGTCCCCGTGCTTCTACTCATGGAAAGGAACGGCGTGGCGGTGGATACCGGGATTTTACAGGAAATGTCAAAAAACCTCGGCGGCCAGGTTGCCGCGCTCGAGGCGAAGATATACGATAGGGTCGGTCACGAATTCAATATCAACTCACCACAACAGCTTGGTCGCGTCCTCTTTGAAGAGTTACAATTGCCCACTACCCGTCGCGGCAAGAGCAAGTACTCCACTGAAGCATCCGTACTGGAGGAGTTTAAGAGAGATTACCCGATAGCCGGCGATGTCCTCGAGTACCGCCAGCTTACCAAGATAAAGTCGACCTATATCGATACGCTCCCCGGCCTCGTCAACCCTAAAACGGGCAGGATTCATACCAGTTTCAACCAGACCCGCACCACTACCGGGCGGCTTTCCTCCAGCGACCCCAATATGCAGAATATTCCCGTGAGGGGGGAACTGGGCGGGCAGGTGAGGCAGGCCTTCATCGCCGCGCCGGGGTCCAGTCTTATGGGTGGGGACTATTCCCAGATAGACCTGCGCGCCCTGGCGCACCTTTCGCAGGATGAAGGTCTGCTTAAAGCATTCGCGCATGACGAAGACATTCACGCGGCGACCGCCGCCAGGCTTTTCGGCATCGAGCCGTCGCAGATAACACCGGACATGAGGCGCTTTGCCAAGACGGTCAACTTCGGCGTTATCTACGGTATGAGCGACTACGGATTGGAGCAGGCTACCGAATTTTCCCGCGAGGAAGCCGGCAAGTTTATCAAGGCCTACTTCGAGAAATACCCGGGCATACGCAAGTACCTGGACGATACCAAGGAACAGGCGCGTAAGGAAGGCTACGTGCAGACGCTGCTGGGCCGGCGGCGCTATATACCCGATATCAATTCGGCCAACCGTCAGGTCAGGGAGAGCGCCGAGCGCATGGCTATCAATATGCCGGTGCAGGGGACGTCCGCCGATATCATCAAGGTAGCGATGATAAACCTTTATCACATCATGGAGCAGAAAAAACTTAAAAGCAAGATGCTGCTCCAGGTGCACGATGAGCTTGTCTTCGAAGTGCCCGACGATGAAATGGACGCCATGCGCGGGCTCGTGCCGGAGGTGATGGACTCGGCGGTGAAGCTTGACGTTCCCTTGAAGGTGGATACCAAGGTAGGGAAAAACTGGGGCGAGATGAAGTAACCGATGCCTGAACTACCCGAGGTTGAAACAATCAGGACGGAACTGCTGCCTTATGTAATCGGTCGCACCGTTACCGGCGTGGATGTATTCTGGGAGCGCATCGTCCGCCAGCCTTCTTTAGAGGAATTCCGCGACCGTCTCATCGGGCAGAAAATCACCGGGATAACCCGGCGGGGGAAATACCTTTTCTTTCACCTCGACGGCGGGGAGCTGCTGGTCATGCACATGAAGATGACCGGCTCGCTGCTGATAGACCCGTCCG
>CAYPYL010000249.1:0-2127 GCA_964414605.1 uncultured Dehalococcoidaceae bacterium | reverse complement strand
GTTTCATGCCGCCGGAGTAGGTGCGTACGAATTTGTTGCGTTTGTCCCAGAGGTCCACCATTTTAAGCACGTGCTCGATGCGTTTCTCACGCTCGGAAACGGGCACGTGATAGACCATGGCGTGAAAGCGCAGGTTATGCAGGCCGGTGAGCCGGTCGTCAAGGCTGGAATCCTGGAATACGAGGCCGATGGAGTGGCGTACCTGGTTCTGCTGTCTGACCACGTCAAACCCGTTGAGAGTGGCCTGCCCGGAAGTGGGCCTGGCGAGGGTGCACAGGATATTAATGGTCGTGGTCTTGCCGGCCCCGTTGGGGCCCAGAAAGCCGAAAATTTCTCCCTGATTAACGTCAAAGCTGATATCGTCAACGGCCGTCAGCTGACCGTACTTTTTAAACAGGTTTTTTACTTCAATAATGTGTTCGGACACGTCGGCCCTCTATTATAGTGAAGAGCATTCTCCGGGGTTAATGAAGGTGAGTCTGTCTGTGCTTTTACTGACCTTTCTTTTATTAATCTTTCCCGACGATGTCTTCAATATCGCGGCAGGCGCGGGAGACCGCTTCTTTGATGGCGGCCCATTTCTCCGGTTCCAGGTTGTGGGCCCTCCGGCCGATAAAGTGGCCGAGGTTCTTAAGCTCGCGCATGGTGTGGTGAAATTCCTCGTGGTCAAGCGGGCCCCACCATTCCTTCATATGTCCCTTGATTTTATCAATGACATCCTTCTGCTCTTTCAGGAATTTTTTACCCTCATCGGTAATAGTATAGACTTTCTTGCCATCCCGCTCCGAGGAGCTGACATATCCCATGTCATCGAGCATCTGGAGCGTGGGGTAGACGCTGCCGGCGCTGGGGGTGTAAAAACCGTGGAAGGTTTCTTCCATGGCGCGTATTATCTCATAGCCGTGGCTGGGTTTATCCTTTAGAAGATTGAGGATGACGTATTTCAGGTCGCCTTTTTCAAACAGGCGCGGGGGCCGTTCAAAGGGAGGGAGGTGTCTGCTGAACATAATACCCACCTTTCTTGGTAGATGACGATATATCGTAACATATCATAATGGAGTTGTCAATAGAACCCGCGGAAAGCGACACGTTTCCAGAATTACTTTTTCCTTACTCTGTACCTGTAAATAGTCTCGTGAGTTCCGGCATCGGGGAGGGATAGGTATTCTTCTTCATGCACGCCGATTATCTCGTAACCTTTATCGATGATGAACCGGTGCAGTCGTTCGATGGAATTGTCTTCCCGACCGGGCGAACTCCGGAGGGTGATTTGAGCAACGGTGCCGTATTTCCACGTTTCTATTTTTACCTCGGCGGCGCCTACCTGCTGAGGAAGTGAATCGGTGTCTTCCGGTACCGGCAGGCCGATAACATTCGTCCATTCTTTCATGGGCATGAGGTGGGCATCGGGGTAGCGGGCGCGTAGTCCCCGGATATTTAGGGCATGGCCCCTGCTCTTGTTAAGGTCGAATTTAAGGGCATATACCGCGCCGTAAAGCACCGGCAGGACCTGCGGCAATACCTCCTCCGGTACTCCCCTGGCGTAAACAGCCGCCATCTTCTGGGCCGGCATTTCTATGATTTCCGGCTTGTTGAATGCCGTGTTTTTTGACTTCATCCCTGTGTCTCCCCCGGCATACAGACCCCGCGCGATTGTTTACTTTGTATCACATTCAGATATGCCTCCGCAACTGCGATTGCATCATGTTTCAGGCGGTGAAAATAGACAAAACGATATATTGTAATATATTTTTAAAAATAGTATAATATGCGTGATTCAGTCTTCCCCTGCCCGATAGCACAATAATTAAGTAGATTAACGTTTGAATTTTAATATTATATTGCGGCATTAATTTTCGGGCGTTAGGCAGTTTTGAAAGGACGCGACGATTACACAACCGGAGTCTAAGAAACGCTCATTTATCTGGAGTTCACTGCCGTTCTTCATCATCGCGCATGCGGCGCATCATTTTCTTATGGCTCTCCAGCAACCCCTGTTCCCCTCCATGCGTGATTATTACCACATAGAGACTTATACCAAGGCTTCCACCATACCGATGGCCTTCGCCCTAGCCAGCGCCACGGGACAGCTGCCGGCCGGCTGGTTCGCCGACCGCTACGGGCCGA
>CAYPYL010000248.1:0-2165 GCA_964414605.1 uncultured Dehalococcoidaceae bacterium | reverse complement strand
GCCCGGCGTCGCCCCGGCGGCCTACAGCGGACTGACATCGGCGGTCGACTTAATGCCCACCGTGCTGGAGGTGATGGGGCAGAAAATCCCGTCGCGCGTACAGGGGAAGTCGCTGCTGCCCATGGTTAAAGACTGCAACATGCCCGGACGCGATTACGTTATCAGCGCGCACCCGTTCGTCAATGCCGGGGATTCGCTGCGGTCGATTGACGATTTTCCGAGGCTGACGGAGAAGGATTCCACGGCCACGGTGACCACCGAGGAGTGGACGCTGCTTTACAATACCGAGCCGGGCATGTCCGAGCTTTATAATTTGAAGTCCGACCCCAAGCAGGAGAAGAACCTTATTAAGGAGAATCCGGACAAGGCGCGCGAGTTGCACCAGCTGCTGGTAAAATACATGAAAGAGACCGATATCTCGGAGCACCTGCTCAAGCCGCGACTTGAGCTGAGATTGTAAAACAATTGTCGTTCCCGCGAAAGCGGGAATCCAGTCTTCTACCACTGTCATTCTGAGCAGAGCGAAGAATCTCGGGGTGGCTTAGCCACCCCCCAGCCACCCGCCGGGTATTATTTTTCCCACCCGGGCCCGCCCCCGGCTCATACGCTGCTTAACGCGGGAAAAAGCTATGGGATAAGCTGGAGATGTCACTAGGCGGACAGGGTGGAAATGGATTAGTAACGAGCGTAAGTGGGGCTTTGTGGAAGTAAAAAAGGAGGGGGCTGATTCAGCCCCCTCTTAAACTATCCGTAATTGCGCAAAAGCGCAAGTGCGCATATGCTATACCTCTCGGAACTCGCCTTCCACGGTGCCTTCGTCTTCGCCGCCGCCTTTACCGCCTTCATCTTCGGGTGGGGGTGGTGCTTCGCCTCCGGGCGGCGGGGGCTGCTGGCCCTGCTGACCGTATACGGCGGAGCCTATCTTCTGCATGGTCTCATTAAGCTCCTGGTTGGCTTTCTTGATGGCTTCGACGTCCGTGCCGTTCAGGGCGGTCTTTACCGCGGCTATCTTTTCTTCCGCTTCTTTATTCAGGTCCTCGGGAATCTTGTCCTTGTTATCGCGCAGGGTCTTTTCCGCCTGGTACGCCATGGTATCGGCCATGTTCTTGGTCTCTATCTCCTCGCGGCGCTTGGCGTCATCGGAAGCATGAGCCTCCGCTTCTTTCTGCATCTTTTCCACGTCTTCCTTGGAGAGGCCGCTGGAGGCGGTGATGGTTATCTTCTGCTCTTTGCCGGTGCCCTTGTCCTGGGCGCGGACGTTGAGGATGCCGTTGGCGTCGAGATCGAAGGTGACCTCGACCTGGGGCAAGCCGCGCGGGGCCGGCAGGATGCCGTCGAGCATGAACTTGCCCAGCGTGCGGTTATCGGCGGCCATGGGCCTTTCGCCCTGCAATACGTGAATCTCGACGCTCGGCTGGTTGTCCGCCGCAGTGCTGAAAATCTGGCTTTTAGCGGTGGGGATGGTGGTATTGCGCGGGATAAGCGGCGTGGCGACGCCTCCGAGGGTCTCAATGCCCAGTGTGAGGGGCGTTACGTCGAGGAGTAATACATCCTTGACTTCACCTTTGAGTACGCCTGCCTGAATAGCAGCACCAATGGCAACTACTTCATCGGGGTTGACGCCTTTATGCGGCTCCTTGCCGAAGAACTCCTGCACTTTTTTCTGTACCAGGGGCATACGGGTCTGTCCGCCCACCAGGATAACCTCGTCAATCTGGGCAGTCGTCTTACCCGCATCCTTCAGCGCCTGCTTGCACGGGTCGATGGTCTTTTCCACCAGGTCCATGACCAGCTGTTCCAGCTTGGAGCGGGACAGCGTGATATTCATATGCTTAGGGCCGCTGGCATCGGCGGTTACAAAGGGGAGGTTGACCTCGGTCTGCTGGACGGAGGACAGCTCCACCTTGGCTTTCTCGGCGGCTTCCTTGAGTCGCTGCAGGGCCGTCTTGTCCTGGTGAAGGTCGATGCCCTGGTCCTTCTTAAACTCGTCGCAGAGCCAGTCCATTATCCTCTGGTCGAAGTCCTCGCCGCCGAGGTGGGTATCGCCGTTGGTGGACTTTACCTGGAAGGTACCTTCACCCAGCTCCAGTATGGAGATATCGAAAGTACCGCCGCCGAGGTCGTAGACGGCGATGGTCTCGTCGCCCTTTTTATCGAGTCCGTAC
>CAYPYL010000247.1:1864-2189 GCA_964414605.1 uncultured Dehalococcoidaceae bacterium | reverse complement strand
CTCATCAGGAGGAGGTAATTGACGAGCTTGAGCATGGTGACATCACCGCCGAGGAAGCGATAAGGAGGTTATCACCATGAACACACCACCCCTGTTAATGCATGTAAAAGTCCAGAGTGAAAATACAAATTTCGGATTGTGGCTGCCGCTGTTCCTGCTGATACCCCTTGCGCTGGTGGTCCTTATCATCCTGTCGCCGCTGATACTTATTGCCGTCCTGGTCCTCTGGCCCAGCGGCTGGGGAAAGCTGGCGCTGCTGGCGGTTTGGGCCGCTTTCGTATCGTTCTGCTCGCTTCGCGGCCTCAAAGTCGATGTTCAGAGCCAT
>CAYPYL010000247.1:0-1854 GCA_964414605.1 uncultured Dehalococcoidaceae bacterium | reverse complement strand
CGAAGGAGGATACTGTAATGAGTGAGAACAAGAAGAAAATACTGGAAATGCTGGCCCAGAACAAAATAAGCACCGATGATGCTTATCGCCTGCTCGACGTGATTGACCACGAAGAGGGCGGGCAGGAAAGTACCCCGAAGGCGGAACCGGGGGTTAAAGCCAGGCCTAAGTACCTGCGTGTTACGGTAATGCCCAACCCCGATAACGAAAACGCAGGGAATGTCGACCGCGTCAACGTCCGAGTACCGATGTCGCTGATACGCGCCGGCATTAAACTGACCTCCCTGATACCGCCCGAGGCCCTGGAAAAGGTAAACGGGGCTTTGAGGGACAAGGGTATCAGCTTTGATGTGCGTAGTGTCAAATCGGAAGACCTCGAGGAACTCATCGAAGCATTGGGTGAGCTGGAAGTGGATGTGTTGAGCGCGAGCGGTGAGAAGGTAAAGGTATTTGTAGAATAATTGCCGATAATATATCCGCTGCAGGCGTAACCATGTTAATACCCGGCGGCATGGTTACGCTCCCGCCCTGCCTTAAATTCAAAAGATAATCCCGCAAGGAGGAAATGGAATATGCGTGCGAGAAACTGGACGGAAACTTTAGCAAGGGCATGCGCCCGGCGACCCTGGGTAACGGTGGGTATCTGGGCCGCAGCGCTTGCCTTGGCTATCTTCTTAATTAGTATTTGGCTGGGCGATGCTCTGGTCACGGATGTTGAACCCACCAATAACCCTGAATCCAGCGCGGCTCTCGACCTCATGAACGAACGGCTGGGCGTATCTGAATACGAAGACCTGGACGAGATGATTATCGTCAGGTCGAGTACGCTGACGGTAGACGACTCTGGATTCCGCAGCCATGTGGAGCGGATTTACGCCGACCTGATGGCGCTGGGTCAGGACGTTGTTCTGGGCGGTGCTACTTACTACATGACGCAGGACCCGTCAATGGTCTCTCCCGACCGCCACAGCACGTTAATAGCATTCACCATGCCTCTGGACGCTGACGAAAAGATGTATGAGGTCTACGCCCTGGGGGACAGTTATGCAACCGGCGATTTCGAGGTCTTCCACACGGGCAGCGCTGCCTTTATGGCCGATTCTATGAAACTGGGTGAAGATTCGATGGCAACCGGTGAGACTATCGGTATCTCGGCAGCCATCATTATTTTGGCCATCGTGTTCGGCGCGATAGCGGCTGCCGTCCTGCCCATAGTCCTCGCCATTGTATCCATTGTCGTCGCTCTCGGTCTTACCGCCCTGGTGGGGCAGACCATGGACTTTACTTTTATGATTACCAACATGATAACCATGATGGGACTGGCCGTGGGTATAGATTATTCCCTCTTCATCCTTACGCGTTTTCGCGAGGAGCGCAGCCGCGGGCTGGGAAAAATGGATGCCATCGGCGCCGCCAGCGCCACGGCCAGCCGGGCAGTGTTCTTCAGCGGACTTACCGTGGTGCTTGCCCTCACTGGCCTGGTAATTTTCCCGTTATCTATCTTTATCTCTATCGGCGTCGGCTCAATCCTGGTAGTCCTTGCCGCAATTACAGCCTCGCTGACTCTGCTACCGGCCATGCTGGGGCTCCTGGGAGATAAGGTAAACGCCATTCGTATCCCCTTTATCCAGCGCCGGCAAACGGCTCAGACATACGAGTCCGCCAACGGCTTCTGGGCATGGATAACCCGGGTAGTAACCCGTGTACCCGCATTGAGCCTGGTCCTGGTCGTGGCTATCCTCTTAATCGCCGCCGTCCCGTTCCTCGATAAAAACACGGGTATGTCCGGGATATCCGGTACGCCTGATTATCTGAGGTCCAAGCAGGGGTATATGGTGCTGCAGGAGGAGTTTC
>CAYPYL010000246.1:0-2191 GCA_964414605.1 uncultured Dehalococcoidaceae bacterium | reverse complement strand
CCGGCGGCTACTCCGACCAGCAGATGGCTGACAAAATAGGGTGCAGTCGGCCGCTGTACCAGAGGACACGCACCGGCAAGATACCGGTCGGCGGCACGTTTCTCAAGGGGGCCATGAAGTTGCTGGACTCGGCGGCGACGGAAGGACGGAAGGCCGTGATAAAGAGAGAGACGAAAGAGACCAATATCAGCCTGGAGCTTGATATCGACGGACGCGGCCGGTGGGATATTAACACGGGAATAAGAATTTTCGACCATTTGATTTCGGCGATGGTGAGGCACGGTCTGTTTGACATAAAGATGAATGCCACCGGTGACGACCCGCATCACATTGTGGAGGACGTGGCAATTTGCCTGGGGCAGGCTTTCGGGGAGGCGCTGGGGGATAAGCGGGGCATCGTGCGCATGGCGGATGTTTCCGTGCCCATGGACGAGACCCTGGTGATGGTGGCGGTGGATATTGGGGGGAGGGGTTATCCGGTGCTGGATATGACCTTTGCCGGGAATGACATGCCGGGGCTGCCCGCCGACCTTATACGCCACTTCTTGGAGTCCTTCGCCATAGAGTCGCGCATTAACCTGAACGCCAGGATAATCAGCGGCAGCAACGACCATCACAAAGCGGAAGCTATTTTCAAAGCGCTGGGAAGGGCGCTGGATGCGGCCACGCGTATAGACCCGCGTATCAGCGGGGAACTACCCAGCACCAAGGGATACCTGGAGAGCTAGAGTTACTCCAGTATAGCCAGCTGACGGCCCGTCAATCTTTCGTAGGCCTGCACGTATCTTTTCGATGTCGCTTCGATGATGTCCTCCGGCAGTTCGGGGCTCGGGGGTTCCTTGTTCCACCCGGACGCAACCAGCCAGTCGCGGGCGGGCTGCTTATCGAGGCTCTCCTGCGACTTTCCCGGTTCATAATGCTCGGCATCCCAGAAGCGGGATGAGTCCGGCGTGAGCAGTTCGTCGATCAGGGTGAGTCGGCCGTTATCAATGCCGAACTCGAATTTGGTATCCGCGATGATGATGCCCTTCCTCATCGCGTATTCGCGGGCATGGTTATAGACGGCCAGAGTCTTTTCCTCCATCTCCTGGGCGGTACGCAGGCCGATGAGCTTGATGATTGCCTCATTGGTAATCGGCATGTCATGGCCGGTTTCCGCCTTGGTGGTGGGCGTGTATATCGGTTTTTCCAGCTCCTGGCTTTCCTTCAGCCCCTTCGGCATAGGGTTCCCCGAGACCGTGCCGCGCTCCTTATACTCCGCCCAAGCCGACCCCGATATGTAGCCGCGGACCACGCACTCCACCGGGATGCGCTTCACTTTCTTGGTGACCATCGAGCGACCCCGGAGATACGACGGGTAGGTGAAGCGGTTCTCGGCGGGCAGGTAGGAGTCCAGGCTGTGAACGTCGTCAATGGCCTCGGTCATGTGGTTGGGGATAATTTCCTTCGTACGCCGGAACCAGAAAGATGAAAGCCGGTTCAGCACGTGTCCCTTGAGCGGAACGCCGTTGGGTAGCACCACGTCGAAGGCGGAAATGCGGTCAGTGGCTACCATGAGCAGGTGGCTTCCGAGGTCGTAAGTATCGCGTACCTTGCCGCGGATGAATAGCGGCAGCGGGATGTCTGTTTCCAACAGTACGGTAAATTCGCTACTTTCCATGATAAATACCCTTTCTTGCAGTCTCCGGTTCAGGCTCTCGGTACCGGAATTATATTGCCCTCGGCCCCAGGTCGATAGTATCCGGCATGATTTTCTGCCACTGGCTCTTGGTAATCCCCAGCCGCTGAAATATCTCATCGACGTGCTGGAGGTAATGCTGGTAGTCGAATATGCCCTCCAGTTCGTTTGCCGGCATGATGGCGGCAACTTCGTTATCGGCCTTGAGCAGGGTGAGGAAATTCCTGTTTCCCTTCCATGCCTTCATGGCGTTTCTCTGCACTATCTTGTAAGCGTCCTGCCGGCTTAACCCCTTATCGATAAAGGCCAGCATGACCCTCTGCGAGAAGACAAGGCCTCTGGTGAGGTCCATGTTCTTTTTCATGCGGTGCGGAAAGACCTGTAGCCTCTTCATAACCGAGGTAAACAGGGACAGGATATAATCGAGTACCAGGCAGGCATCGGGGAGGATGATGCGTTCGTTGGAGGAGTGGCTGATATCGCGTTCGTGCCAGAGGGCGATATTCTCCATGG
>CAYPYL010000245.1:0-2203 GCA_964414605.1 uncultured Dehalococcoidaceae bacterium | reverse complement strand
CCAGTGTATCCAGGGTTCGCCCAGCCTGCCGAGGTGGCACGGGTCATGGTAGGTGACGTCCATATCGATTTTCCCGGTCGGCTTAAGCTTCCCTTCCCTGATTAACCAGTCGAGATACTCGGAAATATGCAGCACTTCGAGGTCGCCCTTAAGATTATACTTATCATAGAGCACTTTGAAAGCCTGGTAGCCCTCGGCGCAGGATGTCACCACCGTTCTCACGCCGGCTTTCTTAATCATTTCCATGTTCTTCCCGGCCTGCTTGAGGAAGTCTTCCTTATAACCCATCTGGTAGGCTCGTCCGCCGCAGCAGGTCTCGGCGTTGCCGGCGATGCCGAAGTCTATCCCCGCCTTTTTCAGCAGTTTTACGGTGGCCCTGGCGAGTTTCCACAGGTCCCGGTTATAGCTGGTCAGGCAGCCGACATGATAGAGTACCTTCACCTTATCAACGGTAGCATCTTTTACATCCAGCCCTTCGGCCCAGTCCGCTCGATTGTTCCCGGCACCCGGAACCATAGTCCCCTGTTTCCGCAGGCTGTTGATTACCTTATCCAGCGCCGGATGGGTCTGTCCGTCCTCAACCGCCTTTATTCGTAACTCGTAGATGGGCTCCAGGACTTCCATATCCATGGCGTACTTGCAGGACACGTCACAGCCGCCGCACATCTGGCAATTATAAATAACCCGCTTCAGGTCGTCCGTATATTCAAGTCGGTTTTCCAGCATGGCCACGCCGATACTTACCCTGCCGCCCCCGGAGTACGCGTTGAAATTATACCTGTAGATACTCGGGCATATACCCGACCTGCCGGCTTCTTTAACCTTTTCCAGGGGGATAAATTTACAGATACTGCACTTGTTGCAGAGTTCCATATCTTCTCGATAGTCCGCTAGCGCCATCTCGGTTCCTCCTTAGCATTATCCGTTGTCCCGGCGGGTTTAAAAACAGAGCTTGCCGGGATTCATGATGTGATTGGGGTCGAAGATGGATTTCACCCTTTCGAGGGCATCCACCGTTGCCGCATCGCGATTTATCACCGTTCTGGCGGTCTCGCCGTACGGCCGGGAAAAGAAAGCGCCTTTACTCTCCAGTTTCTTCACGGCGTCTTCAGACAGCTTCCTGACCCTTTCGGTATCTTTCGAGTTATCGGGGTCATAGAACAGATTGAACTCGACGTGGCAGTTAGTGCCCTGCACTATCGGCTGGAGATAGATACCCATGTCGGAGGCCGGGTAGCCGACCTTATCAGCGAGGTCATGCATAGCGGCAATCAGTCCGGCCAGCCTGTCGTAAACGGTCACGAAGAATACATCCTGGCAGCCTCCCCCGGCGCGTAGCTTCCAGTACGGGTCGCCGGAGGGCCTGTTGACCGCCTTGAGCAGTTCCGCGGCGGCAATCTCCCCGATAGCCCCCGCGGGCTCCAGTCCCACTCTCTGGGCTACATTATTCACGTCGTTAATCTGGTATTCCATCCTTTCCTCTGTCAGGTATTCGTAACCGGCCAGGTTGTAAAAAAGCACGTAAGGAGGTAGACTGTCCTTTATCCTGCGGTAGTCTCCGGGCCACTTCACGGCCATTATCGCGGCCAGACTGGCGCCATTCAGCACGAAACATTCGTTTACCAATCTCAACCTGATAATCCAGTGTATAAAATCGAAGAGCTTTTCGATATCGGCAGAGCCCACCACATAAGGCCTTTCCACGGTGGGAAGCAGCTCGCACCTGACGGTCGCCCAGGTGACGATGCCCATCGTGCCCTGCGCCCCGCCGATAACCCGGTAAAGCGAGGTCTGCCCCGGTCCGGCCGCCTCTTTTTGAGAGCCGCCGGCGGCCCATTGCTCCTCCAGGGTACCCGGCCCGGCGGCGGCGCCGGTGCGGAACATTTCACCGGTACCGAAGATAATCTCGACACAGGCCAGGGGGTCGGCGATATCCCAGTGGTACTTGGGCATGATTACCGGCTCCCTCTCCAGCATGGAACCGACCACGGATTTCGTCTTGCGGGGCATCAACGGTATGTTGAGCCGCATCCCCTCTTTAGCCGTGGCGGGTATCAGTTCGGCGAAGGTCACGCCCGGCTCGCACATTACCACGCGGTTTTTACGGTCGATTCTGATGATTTTCTTCATCCCGCTCAAGTCGACCACCACGGCGCCCCCGATGCCGGGAACCGTATCGCCCCTGAAATGAGGAGGCCCCGAG
>CAYPYL010000244.1:0-2204 GCA_964414605.1 uncultured Dehalococcoidaceae bacterium | reverse complement strand
AGAACAGCAAGGGCACCAAGATATTCTCGCTGGTGGGCAATATCACCAATACCGGCCTGGTCGAGGTGCCGATGGGCATTACCCTGCGCGAGATAATCTACGACATCGGCGGCGGTATTCCCAAGGGGAGGAAGTTCAAAGCCGTACAGACCGGCGGTCCATCGGGGGGCGTTATCCCGGAGAAACTGCTCGACCTGCCGGTGGATTTCGATGAGCTGGACAAGGTCGGCTCCATGATGGGTTCCGGCGGCATGATTGTCATGGATGATAAGACCTGCATGGTCAATATCGCCAACTATTTCGTCTCCTTCCTCGAAGGAGAGTCCTGCGGGAAGTGCCTTCCCTGCCGCGAGGGACTGCGCCAGATGAAAGATATTCTGACCGGCATCACGGAGGGTCGCGGCAAAAAGGGTGATATCGAGCTGCTGGAGGAGCTTTCAGCGGCGATTATCGACTCCGCCCTGTGCGCCCTGGGAAGCACTGCTCCCAACCCCGTTCTAAGTACGATTAAATATTTCCGCGACGAATACGAAGCTCATATCAAGGATAAGATTTGCCCCGCCGGTGTCTGCAATCTCGAGGCGGTAAAAGTAAAGTAAGGACACGATGAAAATGGTTAATTTAACGATAAACGGACGTAAAATCACAGCCGAAGAGGGCACCACGATACTTTATGCCGCCCGCGATAATAATATCTACATTCCCACCCTCTGCGAGAACGAGGCCGTCGCTCCTTACGGCGCCTGTCGTTTGTGCCTGGTGGAGATAAAGACCGCCAGAGGCAGAGAGAGACTGGTAACATCCTGTATTTATCAAGTGGAAGAGGGACTTACCGTCGAGACGAACACCGAGCGAATCCAGAAAATACGCAGGGTGCTCCTCGAGCTCCTGCTGGCGCGCTGCCCGGACTCCGAGGTAATCAAAGATTTGGCGGAGAAGGTCGGGGTCACGAAAACCCGTTTCGCCAAGCAAAAAGGCAACAACAAGTGCATCCTCTGCGCCAACTGCGTGCGCACCTGCGAGGAAGTGGTCGGCGTGGCGGCTATCAGCCTGGCGAGGCGTGGCGTGGAAAGAGAAGTGACCACGCCCTTCAACGAGGACTTTACCGAGTTGTGCATCGGCTGCGGGTCCTGCGCTTACAGCTGTCCCACCGGAGCCATCACCATGGAAGACAGGCGAGGCACCAGGGTCATCAAATGGCCGCATAACAGGATGGAGTTCAAGATGAAGAAGTGCTCCGTCTGCGGGCAGTACTGGGCCCCGGAGAAGCAGGTGGAGTATATCGCCAGGACATCAGGGACACCACTCTCCGATTACGATGTCTGCCCCGACTGCCGGGACTAAAACACAATCAAGCAGAGTTTGAGAGGGGCGAAAGCCCCTCTTGGTTTTTACAACAGAAAAACCGCCTAATTATGATGGCAAGCGTTAAACCGACGATTATATGGGACTTCGACGGCACCCTCGTCCATTTCGCCAGTTGGCGAATAGCCCTGATGGATGCCCTGGACGAGTGCGAGCCCGGTCACAACATCGATCAAGAACAAATAAGGCCGTTCTTGAGAGACGGCTTCCCCTGGCACAGACCGGATGAGCCGCATACTCACCTGAAGACTCCGGAAGCCTGGTGGTCAGAGTTGAAATCTCTCTTCATCGGAGCTTACCAGGGAGCGGGAATCGAGTATGAACGCGCCCGTGAAATAGCCGGGCAGGTACGCAAGCACATGACCGACCCGAATCGGTATATTTTATATGACGACACCACGCTTACCCTTGCCTCTCTCAAAGAGAACGGCTGGAGACATATCGTACTTTCCAATCATATGCCGGAGTTGCCGGAAATAATACAGTCCCTGGGTCTTTCACGATACATAGATATGTGTTTGACTTCCGCTGTCACTGGCTATGAAAAACCCAATCCGCAAGCCTTCCGCATCGCTTTAGAGAGCGCAGATTATCCGGAAACAGTGTGGGTAGTAGGGGATAATCCCTTATCGGATATCAAAGGTGCCGAAGCGTCGAACATTCCGGCGATACTCGTTCACAGCCAGCCAACCGAGAATTTAAAATATTATGCCGAGAACCTTCTCGATATTATCAAAATAATAGATAATAACCCTTAAGGTTGAGCTATTGCGCCGTATTATATGCTCGGTTATACTGTAACCGTCGGGGTGTGGCGCAGTCTGGTTTAGCGCGCAGCG
>CAYPYL010000243.1:0-2217 GCA_964414605.1 uncultured Dehalococcoidaceae bacterium | reverse complement strand
TTCTTCGCCGACCACGGGGCGAAGGTTATCCGGGTGGAGACGCGTAAGCGACCGTGCACCATGAGGGTCTCTGCCCCTTACAAGGATAACATACCGCATTATGACCGGGGCGGCTACTTTAACTATTTCAATTCGAATATCTTAAGCCTTTCGCTGAATATGGATATCCCGGAAGCCCGCGAGATAGCGAAAAGGCTGGCGGTCGAGTGCGACGTGTTCATGGAGAACTACACGCCGGGCGTCATCGAGAAATGGGGGCTGGGCTACGAAGAGCTGAAAAAGATACGCCCGGATATCATTATGCTGCGGCAGAGCGGTTACGGCTCGTGGGGGCCTTATGCCAACCTGCCGGCATTCGGCATGGTGCTGGTGCCCATCGCCGGACTGCCCAATTTCATCGGCTTTCCGGATAAAGAGCCGCTGCCGATAGGGGTATCGGCTTATACGGACTGCATCAGCCCGCGTTTTGCCACGGCGACGTTAATTGCCGCTCTCGATTATCGCAAAAGGACCGGGAGGGGCCAGCTGTTGGACTTATCTCAATTCGAGGCGGCCATATACTTCCTGGCGCCGTCGGTCCTTGATTACGCTGTGAACGGCCGCGAACCGGAGAGAATTGGGAATGCCTCCCCTTACGCAGCCCCGCACGGCGTCTATCCCTGTAAGGGAGAAGACCGCTGGTGCACCATCGCCGTGTCCGATGACGAAGAATGGGCGAGTCTTTGTCGGGAAATGGGCCGGCCGGAACTTATCAACGACCCGCGGTTCGACTCTTTTGATAATCGCAAGAAAAACGAGGCCGAACTCGATAGACTGGTAGGGGAGTGGACCGCCGGGCTTTCCGCCGAGGAAGCAATGGAGAGACTTCAGGCCGCCGGTGTGGCGGCGGGGGTCGTTAAGAACACGGCGGACATTTTTGACGACCCGCAGCTAAGACAACGCAATCTCTTCTGGCCGATGGAGCACAGCGAGATGGGCATGTTCACCCACCTGGGGCAGAGTTTCCAGCTTTCCAAGACGCCGTCGAAGGCGTACTCGCCGAGTCCGCTCCTCGGGGAACACACGGAATATATCTGTACCAAAATGCTGGGCATGTCCGATGAAGAGTTTATCGACCTCATGCAGAAGGGGGTCTTCGAGTAGCTTTACCGATGAAATATCCTTATTTTCAGGAGGTAAATGATGTTAAAGTTTAAAAAAGCCGGCGATTTCGACGATGTAATTTACGAGCGGAGCGGCTATGTCGCCCGCATCACCCTCAACGACCCCGAGACGATGAACACCGGCGTTAAGGACTTCTGGAAGGCGCTGTCCGTGGTGGAAGAGGCGGATGATATCAAGGTGCTGATTATCAAAGGTGCGGGCCGCGCCCTGGCCGCCGGAGCCCCCCTCCACGAGGTCGGCTTCGTCTACGGATGGAAAGACCCCAAGCCCGGCGAAAAAGCGCCCCGCACGCCTATCCGCCACCGCATCAAATTCGATAGAAAGCTTTTCTACGAGTGCGCGCAGAAGCTGCTCTTTTTCCCCAAGCTGACCGTCGTCCAGGCGCACGGCTTCCTGCTCGGGGCGTCCATGGACATGTACATGCTCTGCGACTTTATCGTCGGCGCCGAGGACTGCAAATTCGGTGAGATTGAAGTGAGGCTTGGTATTCCCAACCTGACCATCACGCCGATAATGATACTGCGCTGCGGCTTGACCAATGCCCTCGACCTCTGCATGACCGGCCGCATGATTGACGGCAAGGAAGCCGCCCGTATCGGTCTCATCAACCGGGCCGTCCCCGCGGACAAGCTGGAAGAAGAGGTCAACAACTACGCGGAGGGTTTCTCCAAGTTTCCGTTCGACGGCATAGCCATGGGCAAGGCGTCCAAGCAGATTGTCTACGATATCATGGGGATAACCAGCGGCCTGACCAACCACTTTATGATGCATACCCTCGGCACGAATATCCACTTCGAGAAAGACGAGTTCAATTTCTTTAAGGCGAGGAGGGACTTGGGTGTGAGGGATGCTATTCATACCAGGAACAAACTCTACGAACAGCTGGATAAATAAAAACGGTGGGTCTGAAAAATATGGATGCTGCTTACGCACTAGCAAAAAACCTGGCTAATTTACGTTATCAGGATATCCCTTCAGATATCGTGGAAATTACCAGGAAGCAAATCCTGGATATCCTGGGGGTTATGCTGGGAGGTTCTTCACGACCCGGCA
>CAYPYL010000242.1:0-2232 GCA_964414605.1 uncultured Dehalococcoidaceae bacterium | reverse complement strand
CCACGAGTCGCCGTGGGTAATGGTGGGACCGCTGGTCTTCCTGGGAATCCTGGCCGTAATCGCCGGCTGGTGGAACGTGACCGGTGGTTTCAACGACTTCCTGGGGCACCACGGCGGGCATGCGGCGGAAAGCTTTATCGCCGGACTGTTCGCTCCCTTTACCCACACCCTGCCCGTTATAGCGCTGGTGGTGGGTCTCCTGGGGATTTTCACGGCGTACGTGGTTTACATCAAGAAGTGGATTACTGCGGAGAGAGTTGGCAAGTTCTTCGGCCCGCTTTATACGCTGGTCTTCCGCAAGTACTTCTTCGACGAATTATATGAGAATATCATCGTGAAAAAGCTCCTGATGAAAGGACTGTTCACGGGCTTTACGCAGTTTGACAACAAAGGCGTTGACGGGGCGGTTAACGGGGCGTCCGACATCATCATAAGTGGCGGCCGGGCTATCAGGCGCGCCCAGACAGGTCAACTGCAGCTTTACGGACTCTTTATCGGCATCGGCGTGGCAATTATAACAATTTGCGTTTATATATTCGGTTAAAGGGGAAACAATATAGTTGGAATTTAATTACCTGACGACCATACTCTTCCTGCCGGCGGTGGGGGCCATCGTTATTGCCCTCATATCCCGGAAAGGCGACGATGCGCTCCTCAAGCGTGTGGCCGCGGTTTTCACCGGCATTCCGCTGGTCATGGCGATAGCCCTTTTTGTCGCCTTCGACCGCTCCGCGGGGGCGGCGGGGATGATACAGTTCGAAGAGAAATACCTCTGGATAGCCCCGCTTAACGCCCACTATCACCTCGGCGTGGACGGATTGAGCATGCCCCTGGTACTGCTGACGACCCTGCTTGGCTTCCTGGCGGTATTTATCTCCTGGAAAGTCCACGACCGTCCACGCGAGTTCTTCGCCTGGCTGCTCCTGCTGGAAACGAGTATTATCGGCGTTTTCGTCTCCCTCGACCTGCTGCTGTTCTTCGTCATGTGGGAGATAGAGGTAATCCCGATGTATTTCCTGATAACCATCTGGGGCTCGGGACGCCGCGAATATTCGGCCATCAAGTACGTCATTTACACATTGTTCGGCAGCGCCTTCATGCTGGCGGGCATTCTTAGCCTGTACTTCACTACCCACAGCTTGAGCATAGTTGATATCGGTAACCAGGGACTCGGCATGGTACAGTCGTTTATGCCCGCGGCGGCCATTTTCTGGCTGCTGTTCATCGGCTTCGCCGTGAAGCTGCCGATGTTCCCGTTCCATACCTGGCTGCCGGACGCCCATACCGACGCCCCCACCGCCGTCAGCGTCATGCTGGCCGGCGTGCTCATCAAGATGGGCGGCTACGGGATGATGCGACTCTGCGTCAGCATGTTCCCGGGTCCCGCCCAGGACTACGCGCAGATATTGATAATTCTGGCACTCATCGGCATTATCTACGGCGCGGCGGTTACCCTGATGCAGACCGATATCAAGCGGATGATTGCGTACAGCAGTATCAGCCACATGGGCTACGTGCTGCTCGGCATCTTCGCCCTCGGGCAGGTAAGCCTGACCGGCGCCGCCTTGCAGATGTTCAGCCACGGCATCGTCACCGGACTCCTCTTCGCCATGGCCGGGCTGGTCATCCACAATATTGAAGTACGCGACCTGCGCAAGCTGGGCGGACTGGCGCGGCAGGTGCCGGTAATGACCGCCGTCTTTTCCATCGCGGGACTGGCCTCCCTGGGACTGCCCACCACCAGCGGCTTCGCCGCCGAGTTCCTCATCTTCCTGGGCAGCTTCAACAGCACCGTCGTCCCCTACTCGCAGGTATACACGATTATCGCCATTATCGGCGTTGTCCTGACGGCAGGCTACATTCTCTGGATGCTCCAGCAGGCGTTCTACGGTCCGGTGAAGGAAGAATTCAACGGCGTCAAGGACGCGGACGGCATGGAGAAGTTTTACATGTTCGTCCTGGTGGCGGCGATTATGCTGGTAGGTATCTACCCGGCCATTTTGACGGATGTCTTTAAACTCGGTATTACACCCATAGCAGCCCTTTTCGGCGGCTAGAATAGATAAAGGAGAGCAAGATTTGAATCTGGGCCTGTTCATACCGGAGATTACTCTGGCAGTCTTTGCCGTGCTGGTAATCCTGCTTGACCTGGGCGTAAAGCAGAAGAACCTGCTACGTTCGGTGAGCCTGGCGGGACTGGTCATCGCCGGCGGGGTCACGGTGGCGATGTGG
>CAYPYL010000241.1:0-2238 GCA_964414605.1 uncultured Dehalococcoidaceae bacterium | reverse complement strand
GCGAGATGACGCCGTCGGAAATCGCGGAGAGCGTCTTCCGGGAAAAAAATTCCATCACGGCGGCCATCAATATCATGGAGAAACAGGGAATCGTCCGCCGGGAGCCTTCGCCCAATGACCGCCGTTCCGTGAAAGTCGTCATCACCGATAAAGGCTGGAAAGAGGCTAACCAGCTGAACCCCGTCGCCCAGGAGATAAGCCGCGGGGTATTGTCCTGTATGGACAAGGAGCAGATTGAAAATCTGGTGGAAACCATGAGGACGCTCCGGGAGAGCCTCTTGCCCAGGCTTGCCAGGACCACCGGAAACGGAAAGATTCGCGAATAGTGTCGATATTAATCGCGGTTTGACAGCGCAACCGGGACCTGCCTGCGCTGAATATTAATAAAGGGGGGATTATGTTACTGTGAAAGAAATAAGGATTCATGGACGTGGTGGCCAGGGGGCCGTCATGGCGGCCAGAATGCTGGCCAGCGCCTTCGTCCGGGAAGGCAAATCGGTAGCCAGCTTCCCCATGTACGGGTTTGAGAGGCGCGGCGCGCCGGTGGTGGCTTTCACCCGCGTTGACGATAAGCCCATCCGGGAAAAGACCCAGATTTATAACCCTGACTGCCTGGTGGTGATTGACCCCGGCCTGTTGACCCTGCCCACGCTGTTCACGGGGTTGAAGCCGGATAGTGTTTTCGTTCTGAACAGTCCGAAGAAGCTGGCCGAACGGCCCAGTGAAAACCTCAAGATAGGCGCTACGGTCAACGCTACCCAGATAGCCGTCGACGAAATCGGACGCGATATCCCCAATACCTGTCTTATCGCCGCCGTTGCCGCGGCTACCGGCTGGCTGAAACTGGAGTCCCTACTGGAAAGCCTGCCGGACTACCTTAGTGGCGATATTCTTGAGAGAAATCTGAAGAGTGCCCAGAGGGGCTACCGCGAAGTGGAGGTGACCAAATGGTAATAAAGCATAAAAATATTTTTAAAACGGAAAGCGCCTGGTCCAATACCGACGAGTTGATGTTGTGCCTGGATACCGGCAGCTGGCGGACGGAGAGGCCGGTGCTGGACAAGGAAAAATGCAACTACTGCGGGCTCTGCGCGCTTTACTGCCCTCCCCAGTGTATGAAAGATATGAGTGACCATTTCGAGGCTGACCTTGCTTTCTGCAAGGGATGCGGCATTTGCGCTACGGAATGCCCGCGTAAAGCCATCACTATGGTTCCGGAAGGAGAGTTTGTTGATGGTTAGTGCTCAAAAAGGACAGACAAGAGTAATAACGGGCAACGCTGTCGGCGCCTACGGGGCCATGCTCTGCCGGCCGGAAGTGGTGGCGGCATACCCCATAACCCCGCAGAGCGAGATAGCGGAGCTGCTTTCCCAGTTTAAAGCTGATGGCGTTATGGATGCCGAATACGTGGAGGTCGAGGGTGAAAACTCGGCGATGAACGTCGTCCTGGCTGCCAGTGTAGCCGGTGCACGGGTCTTCACGGCCACCTCGTCTTACGGCCTCGTATTCATGTATGACGCCCTCCAGGAAGCTTCCGGCTTCAGGGTACCGGTGGTGATGGTAAACGCCAACCGTGAGACACCCGGCATACACGCCGTTTCCTCCGGTCAGCAGGATATGATTTCCGCCAGAGACACGGGATGGGTCCAGATAATCGTGGAGAACGACCAGGAAATTCTCGACCAGATTATCATGGCCTACCGGCTGGCGGAGGACTATGACATCCAACTCCCCGTGATGGTCAACTATGACGGTTTCTACCTGTCTTACCTCGCCGAAGCAGTGGAAATACCCCAGATTGAGGACGTAGATGCCTTCCTGGCGCCGTTGAAGCAGCAGCCGAAACGGCAGGTCCTGGTACCCGGCGTTTCCAGGGGTTGCGGGACTCACGGCATGGAAATGGGCGATGTAGAAGCCCGATACAAGCACTGCCAGGCGCTCGAAAGGGTAAAAAATAAGGTGGACGAGGTAGATAAAGCTTTCGGTGATTATTTCGGGCGCAGTTACGGCGGCCAGCTCGAGGAGTACCGCACCGGGGATGCCGATATCGTTATCGTTTCTTCCGGCAGTGCCGCCGGCACCGCAAAAACGGTCGTCGACGCCAAGCGGGAAGAAGGAGTAAAGGTCGGCATGGTCAAACTAAGGCTTTTCCGCCCCTTCCCCGACGAGCGGATAATCGAGGTGCTCAAAGGGAAGAAGGCGATAGGCGTTATCGACCGCAGCCTCTGTTTCGGCTGG
>CAYPYL010000240.1:0-2239 GCA_964414605.1 uncultured Dehalococcoidaceae bacterium | reverse complement strand
ATAAAACTGACGGCATAAATAATAGTTATCAGGTGGTCGAAGACCATGGTTCGCATGCTCAGCGACTCCTGTACTTTTTTAACTGCCAGCCCTTTACTGCGGACGGTCCGAATATTCCATATGATTAACGGCAGCAGGATAACCGACAGATAGAGGCTGATTACAGGCACGCCGAAGAAAACAATAACAACAATGTTGATATAACACAGAAAGAGCAGGACAGCGTAGAGGATGCCTGCTTTTTCCCCACCCAACCTGACCGCCAGATTATCCTTGCCGGAAAGCCTGTCCGACCTGATATCAGGGATTTCATTCACTAAAATGACCAGAAAGACACTGATAGCCCCTGGCAGCGATGTCAGCGTCGCTACCGCATCTAGTTGTCCAGCCTGTAGATAATATCCGGTGATGGTAGCCAGCCAGCCGCAGGTAAACCAGATGCTGATTTCGCCCAGCCCCCGGTAGGACAACCTCAAGGGCCCGGCAGTATAGAAATAGCCGATAACAATAGCGATAGCCCCAAGGGGAATGGTAAGCGGCCCGGTCTTGAAATGGAGATACAGACAGAGGCCGATGACAACCGCGACGGCGAGAAATATGTAGGCGGCGATGATGGCGTGACGCCGGGGGATGAGGCCCATGGGTAAGATACGGCTGCCGCCGGAAAGCATATGATATTCATGGTTGGCCAAGTCGGCCTCGTAGTCATAATACTCGTTAACAAGGAAGGTCATCAACATGATGCAGATTAAGGCTACCGATGACAGGACAAGTACTATCCAGTCGATAGGGCTACCCTGACTCCAGGCAATAACGGCACCGAGGAGAAATGGAAGAACACCGCGAGCGGTAGCCCCAAGGCGGAAAAGTGTGAGCCAGGAAAGCAGGACTTTCCCGGATGGGATAGATTGTCCCAACTTATCGCTCCTGTGAGGTTTTTCCCGGGCAGCCGGTGGCAATGCCGGGAGGAATCACTCCGGGTTTAAGAGGGCTTGATATAAAAAAGGCACATCCCGTGCCATGCCTTCGCCGTTCAATTCAACACACAGCCCAATGAACCGTCTAACCGTACCTACGACAGGCAAAATCCACCCAGCCGTTAGCTATCGGATTTTAAAGACCTACTGACGGATAACCTGCAATACAGCGTCTATGAAAATTACCCTTATTCCGGTTACTACATCATTTTACTGGAGGAGCGCCGCAGGAGTACTAGCCTTTGCCGATACGAAATACCTTGGTGCCGCAGCCGGGGCATACCCCTTGAGTCGCCGGGCGCCCGTTCTTGAGTGTAACCGATTGGGGATTTTTAATTTCTACCTTCCGCCTGCACTTCATACAATAAGCCTGCATCTCCGCACCTCCTTTGTTATCCTGCCAAGCAGAGTAGCAAACCCGCTCGTATTTGTCAATAGCGGTTAGCCTGAAAACGGCACTATTTCTTAATGACCGGCCCTTATTTTTATCTCATCGCCTATGTTTACTTTGAGAAAGGCGCCGGCATCTCCATTCTTCAACGATATTTCCAGTCGGTCGCTGCTGCCTACCAGGGCCAGCAGACCATCGGCGGCTCCGTAGGTAGCGCTCAATCCGCGTATCTTCTCTCCGCCGATTTCCACCGTAATATCGCCGGCCTCACCGGGAAGGTCGCCTCTTTGGATACTGGTAATCAGGTTGCCGAAGTTATCGATGTGGAGGATATGGCCGACCAGCGTACCGTCCGACATACGGCGCGGCCGGGGCATCGGCAGCACCGCCAGGGAGCTTACGGGGTCGCCAAACTCCGAAGGAGGCGTTCCCAGCGATAGACGGGCGGCGACAGGGGCAAAGATGTCACGTCCGTGGAAGGTAGGACTGACCGGCGACCTCCAGAAACGCGAATCCGTAATGGTGTAGGCCTCCGCTCCCTGCAACGACTGAAGACCGTCGGCAGCCTTTCCGGAGGCATACGGCTGCAGGACATAAGTCAGGACGCCGTTATCCGGTGCTACGAAATCAGCCTCCGGCGTCCTCAAAACGATAGCCCGCCTCTCTGTGCCAACACCGGGGTCGACCACTACGACGTGGATGGTGCGGCGAGGAAAGAACCCGCAGGCCGTACTCAAGACAAAGGCAGCCTGCGATATATTCTGCGGTTTGACGGAGTGGGAGATATCGACCAGCCGCGCGCGGGGATTTATACCCAGCACCACCCCTTTCATGGCGGCCACATAGGCATCAGCCAGACCGAAATCGGTGG
>CAYPYL010000239.1:0-2249 GCA_964414605.1 uncultured Dehalococcoidaceae bacterium | reverse complement strand
CCGGCGTTTCCTGACCGAATAAGGAGAGAAGCACCTTGACTTTGCCTTTTTCCATATTGATTTCATCGACGGTACCCACAAAATCGATAAACGGGCCGTCGGTAACCCTGACACTCTGTCCCCGGCGAAAACCCACCTTTACCTTGGGGGTATCGGCGGACATCTGCTTCAGGATTTCACCGACCTCTTTTTCCTGCAGCGGAGTCGGCGTATTGCCGCTGCCGACAAAACCGGTAACACCCGGGGTATTGCGCACGACACTCCAGCTGTTTTCATCCATCTTCATCTGCACCAGGACATAGCCCGGCAGGATTTTCTTGGTCACGGTGCGGCGGCGGCCGCCCCTGACCTCTATCTCGTCCTCGGTGGGTATCACCACGTCGGTGATATCATTCCCGGAGTCCATGAACTTGATACGCTGCTCCAGGTTCTTCTTGACGCGTTCTTCATGCCCGGAATAGGTATGAATCACGTACCAGTTCTTGTCATTATCCGCCACGAATAACCTCACTACCTGAATTATTGGAAAATACGATGACTACCCCGTACATCAGACAACCTCAATTCAATGCGGGAGAGAATCTGCTACCCACCCACGAATACCTTGTTCACGAGTTCGGTGAAACCGAAATCGAGAGCCCCCAGGACAATGCCGGTGGCGATGGTAACAATCAGTACCAGCCCGGTCAGGTAAGCAATCTCTCTTTTGGTAAGCCAGACTACCTTCTTTAGCTCATTGACAATTTCACCGATATAGTTAAAGAGCCTGAAGCCTCTCCGCTTTGTTGTTACCTGATGAGTCATCGCCGATTACTTCCACATGATATTGGCGCCTGTTTATTTCGCCTCCCGGTGCAATTGATGCTTGCGGCAGCGGGGACAATACTTCTTGAGTTCCAGGCGCTGCGTATCGTTCTTCCTGTTTTTCGTTGTCGTATAGGTGCGCTCCTTGCACTCGGTACAGGCAAGGTAGATTACACCACGTGCTTCTGCTTTCTTAGCCATAGACTATTCCAGTATCTTGGTAAAGGTGCCGGCCCCTACCGTCCTGCCTCCTTCCCTGATGGCAAAGCGGAGACCCTCTTCCAGGGCGACCGGATAAATGAGCTTGATTTTCATGTTGATATTATCACCAGGCATGACCATCTCAACGCCTTCCGGCAGCTCGATGGTTCCGGTAACATCGGTAGTCCGGATATAAAACTGGGGCTTATAGCCGTTGAAGAAAGGCGTATGCCGGCCTCCTTCATCCTTGGTAAGAACGTAGACCTGCCCTTCGGCGTAGGTATGGGGTTTAATAGTGCCCGGAGCCGCCAGCACCTGGCCGCGTTCGATGTCCTCACGTTCGACGCCTCTTAAAAGTGCCCCGACGGCATCACCGGCCTCCGCCTGGTCCAGCGTCTTATGGAACATTTCCAGTCCGGTCACGACCACCTTGCGGGGTTCGTGATGCAGACCGACAATTTCTACTTCATCGCCGGTTTTAATAGTGCCGCGCTCTACTCTTCCCGTGGGTACGGTGCCCCGCCCCTTGATGCTGAAAACGTCCTCGATATGCATCAGGAACGGCTGGTCTTTGGGTCGTTCCGGTACCGGAATATAGGCATCAACGGCGTCCATGAGCTTCAGAACTCCGCCGCACCACTCGCATTCACGTTTACCGCAGCCGCATTCCAGAGCTTTGAGGGCGCTAACGCGGATAACGGGCACATCGTCACCGGGAAACTCATACTTGCTTAATAGCTCCCTGACCTCTACTTCCACGAGCTCCAGCAACTCTTCATCGTCCATCATATCCACTTTGTTAAGCGCCACGACCATATAGGGTACCTGCACCTGGTGGGCTAGCAGCACGTGCTCTCTGGTCTGCGGCATGGGCCCGTCCGGGGCACTCACGACGAGTATGGCCCCATCCATCTGGGCGGCGCCTGTAATCATGTTTTTAATAAAGTCGGCATGGCCAGGGCAATCGATGTGGGCATAGTGGCGTTTTTCCGTCTCATATTCAATATGGGCAATGGCAATAGTCAGACCCCTCGCCTTTTCCTCCGGGGCGTTATCAATACTCTCGAAGGCGCGATAACCGGTCGTGCCGTACTTGGACAACACCAGCGTTATCGCCGAGGTGAGTGTCGTCTTGCCGTGGTCAACGTGACCTATCGTGCCCACGTTTACATGCGGTTTTGTCCTGTCAAATTTCTGTTTTGCCATTTCAACCTCCCTTTATTCCGAGCCCACAATCGGATTCG
>CAYPYL010000238.1:0-2250 GCA_964414605.1 uncultured Dehalococcoidaceae bacterium | reverse complement strand
ATCTGGCTGTCGGCGGTGCGTGACAGGAAGAAAAAGCGGCAGGCATCCGCGCCGACCTCCTCCACCAGCTCGCGCAGGGTAATGATGTCCCCGCTTCGCTTGGATATTTTTACCACCTCCCCACCGCGGCGTAGCGTGACCATTTGCGATATGATGACCGTAAGTCGTTCAGGGTCAATGCCCAGAGCACCGACGACGGCCTTCATGCGGGAGACGTGCCCCATGTGGTCGGCGCCCCAGATATCGATAACGCTATCGAACTTACGCTCCAGGAATTTATTGTAGTGGTAAGCGATATCCGTGGCGAAATATGTCGGTGTGCCGTCGGTGCGTACGACCACGTTGTCCTTGTCCTCGCCGAGGGCGGTGGAGACGAACCAGGTGGCGGCTTCCTTCTCGGCGATATATCCGCCCTGTTTCAGAATCGACATCGCGGTCTCGTACTGGTTGTTGTCGTAGAGGCTCTGCTCGCTGAACCAGACATCGAAGGTGACGTCCAGCATTTCCAGGTCGGCCTTTATCTGGGAGAGCATCTTCTCCAGGCCGATTTTGCCGAGTCGCGCGACCAGTTCCTCCCCGGACAGGCCGTCGAGTTTGTCTCCCTCTTCGGCGATAATCTCTTTGACCATATCGATAACGTAGTTGCCTAGGTACCCATCGGCGGGCATTTCGGCGTCTTCTCCCCTTGCCTGCAGGTAGCGGGTGTATAACGAGCGGCGGAAGGAGTCTACCTGGTTGCCGGCGTCGTTGATATAATATTCCTTCTCCACTTTATAGCCGGCGGAGTCGAGGGCGTTGGCCAGGGTACTGCCCAGGATGGCCCCCCGCCCGTGCCCCACGTGGAGGGGGCCGGTGGGATTAACGCTGACGAACTCTATCTGTACCTTTTTGCCCTTACCCAGCTCGATGTTGCCGTAAGCATCGTCGGCTTTTAGTATATTGTCCACCTGCTGGGTGAGCCATTCGTTTTTCAGGGTGAAGTTGATGAAACCCGGCGGAGCGACGGTAACGCTTTCTATTTCCGCGGAGGGCTGGATAAAACCTGCTATCTCATGGGCGATATCCAGAGGGCTGGTGCCGACGGCCCTCGCCAGCTTGAGAGAAATACTCGAAGCGTAGTCGCCGTGCTCCGGGTTCTGGGGGCGGTCGATAGCTATCTCCGGGAGGGTGAGTTCGGGCAGCTTGCCGGCTTTTTGCGCCTCAATGACGGCATTCTTAATAAGTTCTGCGATTGTTTCTTTGAGCGTCAATGTTCCGGTTCCAATCCAGAAAGACAGATTTACAGAGAAATTATAGCATAGTGTGGGTGGAAAGGGTAAGTGGGAGTAGGCTGTCAGCTAGAGCGTGTCATTCCCGTGAAAACGGGAATCCAGTAATCCCTACCTCCCCGCCCCGCGGGAGTTCTTTTTCCCACCCATGCCCACCCTCGGGGCATGAGTAGCTTGGGGCGTTGGTGCCCGATAGACGCTCGTAAGTACAAGCAATCCGACATCTTTACTTGACCACATTATATGGGGGGGGATATAGTAGACCTGATGTTCAAAAAGAAAGAAAAGTGGCAAGACGGTTACTACCTTAACAATGATGGTACAATACAGTTCTACCGTGATGCCCCGCTAAGCAAAGAGACAGAGGGTCAACCAGTGTACGTGAAGGATTCTAGAGGCGAACTACACTGTATACTACCAGCTAAGATGGTATCCAAGGTAAATCAAGATAAAGTAGTCGAGTATGAGGGATTTTGTCAAGTTTATCGTGATAATTTTCTAAGTACGGGTATGCTGAGATTGCATAATCCGATTGATGTTCATCAGGAATATTTGGGAACAAATTTTCTGTTCGTGCCCCTCAAGCATCGGGAGAGATTGGCGAAGTTACTCGGCCACGGTTATTTAATAATGTTGGAGTCAGTCAAGTTGTTTGAGATTATTCCTGAAGGCAGGCGGGTAACATGGGAGGAAATTTTAGGCTCTGGGGTGGTCAGCGAACTGAGTATTGAAAATTCGATAAACATTGATGATCCAAAGGAGAATCGCTTTTTCATCAGACGATTCCAAGTTTCCGAGATGTTCGACTACTACGACAATGTTCCAGAAGAAATGAGATGACTCTCACTTGAGGTGGTGGGGCAAATACCCCCGCCCCAAGCCACAGGAGCACCGAGGGCGGCCGGGTGGGAAAAGATTACATGCGAGGGGGTGTTTCCTCCTTTAAAAACGTGTCAGAAAAATATTTAGAAAATGTAACGGA
>CAYPYL010000237.1:0-2250 GCA_964414605.1 uncultured Dehalococcoidaceae bacterium | reverse complement strand
AACTGGAAAAACAGGTACAGCTCGCCGAGGATATCCAGGAAATCGAGCACCTGCAGAGAGGATACGGCTATTACTTCGACAATAACATGTGGGCGGAAATCATCGACCTTTTTTCGGAAGAGCAGACGGAGTCCGTAGAGATAGCCGACCACGGCGTTTTCTACGGCAAGAAGGGCATCCGGCGGATTTTCTGGGATATGTTCGCGGGCGGCGGCAAGCCCCGCCAGTCCCCCGCCTGGATGCAGTTTATCGTCATGCAGATAGGGGGAGTCGTCGATGTGTCCCCGGACGGCACCAGGGCTGAAGGCAGATGGCAGACCTGGCTCTGCGAAGCCAAGCCCTACGGAGCGTATCCGCGTGCCGAATGGCTGCATGGTTACTACGAGAATAAGTATGTTAAAGAAAACGGCAGGTGGCTGTTCTCCAAGCTGCACTGGAATACCACCTTCTGCTCGCCCGTTGAGGACGGATGGTTAAACCTGCCCATGATGGGCTGGATGAACTTACCGGATGCTGATGAACCTCCCTCCGCTTTCCACCCTTACCCTTATCATCGCCACAATGCCCCGTATCACTATAAACACCCGATTTCCGGGTAGTAAAGAGTATTTTACGGATAATAAGCGAGGCCTGCCTTTCAAAGGCAGGCCCCTTCTGTTTTATAATGAGCCCTAGTCTTTCTTGTGCGTCCCGGAATACATGGCGGAAGGCCCAGCGGTAAAGACTAGCGTGGGCTTTTTAATGTTCAGGAATTTCCAGGGACAGTGCGCCAGGCCCCTGGGGATGCAGACCAGGGAGCTTTTTTCGATGATATGATTTTCATCACCCAGGACGATGCTCATCTTCCCCCCGAGGTCGCGCGGGTGCTCGGGGTCGCACCCCGCCATGGCTATCAATTCCGGCCAGTCGTGGCTGTGCTCCGGCGCCGGTGCCTGGCCGGAACCCTCGTATATCCAGACGAAGTCAACGTAAAAAGACCCCTTGGCGATATCGTCTTCCAGGTGAAGGACGCGGGCGGACCTTAGGGAAGGATTGGGTGGCGGGGGCGGGGGCATCTTTTCTCCGTTGGCGGCCACGGTAAAGTGTTGTTTGACCTCGGTAACGATGGTGTATTTCGGCAATGAGGGGTCTCTGGGGGCAGGCGGGGCGGATTCGCTGTCTGCGGCCTGGCGTGTATATTCCCCGACGGGCGATATCGTCACGAAGAATATGGGACGGTCTATCCTGTTGAAAAGAATGGGGCAGTGCCTGGTGCCCGCCGGCACGAATATCAGGCAGCTTTTGGTCAGTACTTCCTCTTTATCGTCCAGCCAGATGGTTATTTTACCGCCGAGGTCTTGCGGGTCTTCCTGATTTGACCCGACGAACCCTATCACCTCGTCGAAGTCGTGGGCATGGGGTTCCTCGGCAGTATCTTCCGCGGAACCACTCCAGAGCCAGTTGCAATCCACGTAGAAGAAACCTTTCACAGTCTCGTCATCGACCGACATCAGGCGGGTCGACTTTACGGTTGATTTGCTTTTAGCACGCTCCGCCTCAAGCTTTTTCAGTATTTCCGGCGGTGGCGGTTTGGGTTCGGTGATTATATATTTAGAATATTTAAGTTCGGTCATTTTCTACGCTAGTCCTCCTTCCTTATTCCGTCTGCGGGATTATAGCACATTATAGAATATAATCAAAAAAAGCAGAAACCAGTAAGCGGCCCGTTTTGCTATATTGCCGATTGATTAGTAAAATACACAGACAGGAATAATACGGTTAACACATTTCAAGACTGATATTTAGAGGAAGGAATCCGCTTTTTGGAAGAACGTCAATCACGCTATAGGTGGTATATGCTGGCATTCACGGTCGTGACCGGCGCAATGGTGGCGTCTATACCATTTTCCTGCATGCCGGCCCTCTTTCAGGAGATGTCGGAGGACCTGGGATTAAATCTGGTGCAGATAGGTACTGTCTGGGGCCTGGCGAGCCTGGCCGGTGTCTTTTTCAGCATCATCGGCGGGGTGCTCGGCGACAGGTTCGGGGTGAAAATTATCCTTCCCGTATCCTGCATACTCGCGGGCATTACCGGCGCATTGAGAGGCCTTTCGACCAATTTTTTTACACTTGCGTTTACCGTTTTTATTAACGGAATCGTCAGGCTGATTGTGCCGATAAATGTGATCAAGGTGATAGGTATATGGTTCCAAGGTCGGAATCTGGGCACGGCCATGGGAATATCCGCCGTGGGCATGGGTGGCGGTCTGA
>CAYPYL010000236.1:0-2261 GCA_964414605.1 uncultured Dehalococcoidaceae bacterium | reverse complement strand
CAGCCGAAATCACAGTACTATTTCCACCGCCCCCTGTCCGAAATCCTGAACCTGTGCTTTAAACACGGCTTCTACATGGACGGCATGAGAGAGCCCTCTTTCAAAGACTCTGAAAGCCAGAGCACCTGGAGAAATGTCTTTAAGAACAACCCGCCGGCGATAATCTGCGGCTTCAGATTGATAAAATAATACGGTTATCGGTATGGACTTATCTTTTCCCATTATTGTATAATGAGAACGCAGTGATGACACCGTCTGATTCCAAGAATTCGTCGGGGACCTCGGCTGATAATGCAAAAGCCGGGGTTTTTTATTCGGATGAAGACCTCATAAATGTCACCAAAAGGCTGCGCCGCCACATCGTCACGATGATTGGCAAGGCCGGCAGCGGCCATCCGGGCGGTTCTTTATCCGCTGTGGAAATCGCCACGGCGCTTTACTGGAAAATCATGCGGCACAAGCCCTCCGACCCCCTTTGGAAGGACAGGGACAGGTTTATCCTTAGCAAGGGGCACGCCGCCCCGCTGCTCTATTCCGTCCTGGCGGAATGCGGTTACTTCCCCGTGAGCGAGTTGGGGACCCTGCGTAAACTGGACAGCCGTTTGCAGGGCCACGCCGACCGCACCGCCACTCCCGGCGTGGAAATGTCTTCCGGCAGCCTGGGACAGGGCCTTTCATTCGCCATCGGCGCGGCGCTGGCAGGCAGATTGAACGCCCAGGATTACCACGTTTACGCCCTGCTTGGCGACGGCGAATGTAACGAGGGGCAAATCTGGGAAGCCGCCATGTCCGCCTCACATTTTAAAACAGACAATCTGACGGCTATCGTGGATAACAACGGCCTGCAGATTTGCGGTCCCAACTGTGATGTAATGAGCCTGGAACCCCTGAATGATAAATGGGCGGCTTTCGGGTGGCACGTTACGGACGTAGATGGTCATGACATTAACCAGCTTCTCAACGCCCTGAAAAAGGCGAAGGAAGTCAGGGGCAAGCCCGCCGTCATCATCGCCCATACCGTTAAGGGCAAGGGGGTCAGCTTCATGGAGAACAACGTGGACTTCCACGGCAAAGCCCCCAGCGCCGAACAGGTGGAAATAGCCATGAAGGAGCTTGCGTAACCGTGGCTGAAGAAGTTTCCCTGCGTGATACATACGGTAAGATCCTGGCGGAACTGGGTAAGAAAAACCGGGATATCGTCGTGCTGGACGCCGACTTAAGCCCCTCGACGATGACCAGGTACTTCGCCGGCGAGTTCCCGGACAGGTTTTTCGAGGTAGGCATCGCCGAGGCAAACATGATAGGCATCGCCGCCGGACTGGCTGCCTCGGGCAAGATACCTTTCGCCAGCACGTTTGCCGTCTTCGCGCCCGGACGCTGCTTCGACCAGATTCGCGTATCGGTAGCGCAGGCCGAGCTTAACGTCAAGATAGTTTCGACCCACGCCGGCGTTACCGTCGGCGAGGACGGCGCATCCCACCAGGCGCTGGAAGACCTGGCGCTTATCTGCTCTCTGCCCGGTTTTACCGTCATCGTCCCGGCGGACGCCATCGAGACCGCGCAGGTAATTAAAGCCGTGCTCGCCCATGAGGGACCCTGCTACGTGCGACTTCCCCGCGTCAAGCTACCCAACCTAAGCAGTCCCGACTATCGCTTTGAAATCGGCAAAGCGGCTACCATCAGGGAGGGTAAAGACGCCGCGATTATCGCCGCCGGCGTAATGGTGGCGCAGTCCCTGGAAGCCGCCGAGGAGCTTGCTAAAGAGGGCATCGACTGCCGCGTTATCAATATGTCCACCATCAAGCCGATAGATAAAGATGCGATTGTTAAAGCCGCCGGGGAGACCGGGGCTATCGTTACCGCCGAGGAACACCAGGAGCACGGCGGACTCGGCAGCGCTATTGCCCGCGTCGTCGCGAAACGCCATCCCGTACCGATGGAATTCGTGGCTGTCAAGGATGTCTTCGGAACGTCCGGCAAACCGGGAGAACTACTCGAAAGGTACGGGCTGACCGCAAAGGATATCGCTAAAGCCGTCCGTAAAGTACTAAATAGAAAGCGTTAGTCCAGAAAGGTTATCTCCGAAGGCGGTCTGTCCTTTATGTCGACCTCTATCCCGGCTTCCTCGAACAGCTTAATGAATTCGTCGTCGATGTACTTCCCAAAGGATACCGACCGCTTTATCCGCGCATTTACCATCATCTTGGCGCAGAGCACGCAGGGCGTATGCGTACAATACATGGTCGCCCCTTCCAGACTGA
>CAYPYL010000235.1:0-2271 GCA_964414605.1 uncultured Dehalococcoidaceae bacterium | reverse complement strand
ATGAGATTCTTCAGTCGCTCCGCTCCTTCAGAATGACATTTGGGGCAAAGCTTTTTACATAAACCGTTGCCGCATGCTATCCAGGCTTGGAATATGTTAAAATTGCAGAACGAACGCAGTCGGAGGGAAAGCGTTGACGTATTCCATACGCCCGATGACCCTGGAGGACCTGGGGCAGGTAAATGATATCGACCGTGAAGCCTTCCCCACCCAATGGCCCCAACCCAACTATCGTCAGGAATTGAACAACAAACTCGCTCATTACATCGTCGCCGGTGATGATTCCAGGACCATGGAAGTAACCGAGTCCCCAAAATGGTGGCGTAAATCCGGCCTGTTATCTATGCTCATGCCGTGGTCCAAACGCACTCCTTCCGATGATACCCAGGTGTCACCGGTCATCCAGCAATATATCGTTGGCTTTTCCGGTATCTGGGTGCTGGTCGATGAGGCTCATATCACCAATATCGCCCTCCGCACCAAATACCAGGGACGTGGACTTGGCGAGCTTTTACTGATAGCCACAATCGATTTAGCCCTGGAACACAAGGCCACCATGATGACTCTGGAGGTACGTGCCTCGAACCAGGTAGCCCAGAACCTTTATAACAAGTATGGCTTCGTGCAGGTGGGCATCCGTAAAGGCTATTACCTGGATAATCGCGAGGATGCCGTAATAATGTCCACGGAGAGCATTACCGTACCCTCGTTCCAGGTGGAACTCAAAAGGTTGAGGGAGGCACTTTCTGAAAAGCTGGGCGACCAGGAGCCGACTACATAAGAGCCTGATATGCGGCAGCCCTACCGGCGGCGAAAGATGCCGTACTTCTTGGGCAGATAGTCCGGGTTGTTGATATTGGCGGAGGCCCATTCCTGGAGCTGTTTCCCGCAGGATGCCAGCGGCGCTTTCAGCTTTTCGACATCGGAAATTGAGACGTATCCCTCCGAGCCGTGCTTCCTGGCGGTATCGATGCTGACATTGAGTTCGGACATCAGTGCGAACACCTTAGACAGCTCTGTCCTTAGCTCTTCGGGGAGGAAATCGACCGCACCCCAGTGCTTGTCCCAGGCGGAGGTCTTAAACCTGCCGAAACCGCGGTCTTCCCGGTAGTTTTCACAGAGCTTTTCGTTATACCTGACATCGGAGGTAATACCCGCGACCTTACCTATCGGGGACCTCCTGGTGCGCCACATCTGGATAACGATACTCACGCCGAATAGCAGGACCATCGCCACGCCGATAAGCAGAGTGGAAACCGTATCGCTCAAAGCTCTGTACTCCCCCTGTAAAATGAACTCGCCCCGGGCCGCTGGGTCATTTGGATTATACTCAAAGCGGCGTATAATCTCAAACATTACTTACCTTAAAGCAGGGTCTTTAATCTTAAACAACCTGCCCGGCCTCTTTGACCCCCTGATACCGACATGCTAGAATATTCAGACAGGGGACCCAGAGGTCAAGGAGGGTTAAGGCTATGTCCGGGCATTCTAAATGGCACTCGATAAAGCACCAGAAGGGAGTCACCGATGCCAGGCGGGGGCAGCTTTTCACCAAACTGACCCGTGAAATTATCATCGCGGCGAGAGAGGGAGGCGGCAACCCGGAGATGAATTTCCGACTGCGACTGGCCGTGCAGAAAGCGCGCGACAGCAATATGCCAATGGACAACATCGAAAGGGCTACCAAGAAGGGCACCGGCGAAATTGAGGGCGGCGCCCTGAACGAGGTTAAATTGGAAGGCTACGGACCCAATGGAATAGCTATTTTGGTAAATGCCCTTACGGACAATCGCAATCGTACCATTCAGGAAGTGAGAAGCATATTTACGCGTCACGGCGGCAATCTGGGAGAGAGCGGTTGTGTCGCCTGGCTTTTCGATTCCAAGGGGGTTATCACCATCAGGGCCGATAGCGTGGACGCCGACGAACTAGCACTGGCGACCATCGATGCCGGTGCCGAGGATGTCAAGGTGGAAACCGGCTACGTGGAGGTGTATACCGTGCCGGAGGAACTGGAAAAGGTCAGGGCGGCACTGGAAGAAAATGGAGTGGAAATCGAATCCAGCGAGCTTTTAATGGTGCCGAAGTCACTGATTGAACTCGATGAAAAAGCTGCCATGCAGGCTTTGAAGCTGCTGGACAGGATTGAGGAAATCGACGATGTCCAGAACGTGTTCTCCAACGCGGATATCCCGGATGCCGTCATGGAGGCTTATCAGGCAGCTTAAGATGTGAGATGAAGATTTTAGGAATCGACCCGGGCACGGTGGT
>CAYPYL010000234.1:0-2277 GCA_964414605.1 uncultured Dehalococcoidaceae bacterium | reverse complement strand
GCTTCTCGGCTTCGGGGCTATCGAATTTGACATCCGGTGAAAGCCAGCGCTGGAACCGCTTCTCCCGTTTTTCCTCCCAGGTCAGGTCTGCCCAGTCTTTTTCCATAGTCAACCTCCTTGCGGGTAACTCTCGCAACTGCCGTATTATCATCCCTTATGAGAGGGTCTTAAAAACGGTTCCGTTTATGAAGCGACTATTTATAGACGCCGTATTCCTTGGCAGCTTCTATTATGGCCTGCAGGTTGGCCGGGTCACATTTATCGATTCCGGAGCCCAGCGAGAGTATATAACCGCCGCCCGGGGCACAAATTTCAATAAGTTTGCGGCAAATATCCTTTATCGCCTGCGGCGTATGGGTGTATAACTGGGCCGCCAGCACATTGCCGGCGATACAGGTGTGACCGCCGAGGATTTTCTTGGCTTTGGCCATGTCTGTCTGCTCGAAGGTCCATACCACTCCCGTCCTGGGCAGGTCCTTGATGATTTCCAGTCTGGTATTGTAACTGCCGTCAACAACCGGCATCGGTACCAGGCCTTCATTAATCAGACCCATCAGCAGCTTGCGGTAAGTAGGCCAGTAAAACTTCTCAAACTGCTTGATGGACATAAAGGAATCGTCGCCCTTGTGCATCGGTATAAAGACCATGGGGCTAAGGGAGAAATTAGCCATATTCAAAGCCGATTCCAGGCTCTGCTCCGTTATCATCTCCAGGGCTTCGAGGAGTTTCTCCGGCTGCCGGTACATATCCAGGACCGACCCCTGGGTCCCTCTTAGCATATCGGCGACGGTATCAAAGGGCGCCAGGGCTATGCCGCCCATCAGTGGCGGGAACCCCTCTTCCATGGCGGTCTTACTGCATTCGACCAGGACCTCCTGAAGCTTTACATCCTCATCGCTGGCTTCCTTGATAGCCTTCATGAATTTCTGGAAACGGGGGTCCTGGGCCATAGCCATGAGTCTTTCCGGCAGACCCTGATAGGAGGAGAAAGAAGGAAGGTCGGCAAAGGGCTCGAAAATACCCATGGTGCGCGGTAAAAAGCGCCGGAGGCCGAAGTCGAATGGGTCTTTCATAAACATATCGTATTCGTCGGCTTTCATATACTGTTTTTCGACGAATTGATGCAGCGATTGGCTCGAGGGGAGGCCGTGCCCCGGCCATTTCGTTACCTTGTTATCGAGGATTTCATAGACTTTTCCTGAAAAGAAGCCGGGATTATCCGCCGTATCCAGGTCGTAGTCCTTGAGGAATTTAATCCACGCCGGCTTGATTTTAGAATAATCATAGAGGACTTCTTTCAGGGTGAGGCCGGCATTATACGCCACGATGGAACCGGCCGGGAAATGGACCGGGACGCGGTCCGGTATCTCTATCTTGACAGCCTTTATCATCCGGGTGGCGCGCTCTTTGTATTTTTTAGCGGCTTCCGGGCTGCTGAACTTGACCCCGGTGGGGTTCAGCCACTTTTTAAACCGCTCGTCGCGCTTTTCTTCCCAGGACATATCGTCCCGTTTTTTCTCCATAGTTCTCCTTTTGTGGATATAAGGCCTTTCCGTACGCCAGTCCCGCGGGGATGAGGGATGTTAAGGTCCGGTCAGGATACTGCCAGACGCTGAAAGGCCGAAGACCGGTATTTAAGCCTATTTATACGAGCCGTATTCCCTGGCGGCTTCCATCATGGCACGCAGGTTCTCCGGGGGCCCCTTGTCTATGTTGGCCCCGCCGCTAAGTATATAACCGCCGCCCGGAGCGCATATCTCGATGAGCTTGCGACAGTGCTCCTTGACTTCCTTTGACGTACCGGTCATCAGCAAAGAGGTGGGCACGTTGCCCATGAGGCAGGCCCTATCTCCGAGCACCTTCTTGGCCTCGGCCATATCCGTCTGGTCGAACCACCATGCCACCGAAGCTTTCGGCAATTCCTTGATGATATCCAGGCGGGTATTGTAGCTGCCCTCGGCGAAGAGGACGGGCACGATACCTTCGTCGACAAGCGCCATGATGACCTTTTTGAAAGTGGGCCAGTAAAAGGTCCGGTACTGCTTATCTGACATGAAGCCGTCGGCGCCTTTGTGCAGCGGCATCATTACCACCGGCGCCGCGGCGGCGTTGGCCGCGTTTATAGCGCCTTCGATAGCCAGGGGCGCTATTCTTTCCATGGCCTCGTGGAGCTTGTCCGGTCTCTGGAACATGTCCATCATTATCCCCTGTGTCCCCCGCAGTGTATCCCCGAGGGTATCGAAGGGGGCCTTGGCCAGCCCGCTCATAATACCGGGC
>CAYPYL010000233.1:0-2277 GCA_964414605.1 uncultured Dehalococcoidaceae bacterium | reverse complement strand
TTAAGCTGCTCCTGCATAACCTGTGGCGCAACCTGCCCGCTCTCTTTAGTATGCTGGGGGTCGGCTCGGTGGAGGAGAGTGAAGGGAAGCCTGCCAGGAAGCGAAGCAAGAGAGCGGTCACTTAGGGAGGCAGAGATGAAGATACGCACAGTGACAGAATTACTAAAATCAGGATATCCACATTTGAAGGAGTATAGCGGGGTCTCAACATGTCTTCTTCCCGAGCGAAGCTTCGCGGTGGTTGTTGACGGACTGGGACATTCCAGAATCATCGAATCCTCCCTTTTCCTCGACTTGCTACAAAATGTACAAGGAGATGTACCCGAATATGATGGCAGTTTGTATTCTCCAATATGGAAGGAAGCTTGCATCGACTGGCCCCTTCTATCGATTGTCAAGGATATCATCATGGCGGCGGTCGAATCGATTGACCAGGTAATTCGGAAGCATAAGCAAGGAAAACTCTCCATCGAGCTGGGGATTATCTTCCGCGGTTTTGTTGTTATAGCCTTTGCTCCTTTCGTCCCAAACGGTAGGGATGTGCTGCGAGACATAGCAACGGCTCTGGAATGCGACCCAGACAATCCTCCCGGTCTTATCCGGCGATACACCACCGCTATTTTGAACAACGACATGGCGAAAGCAAATGCTGTGAGTCATTGTATTGAAACCTACCAGCAATGGTCGGAATGGGCTAATTACGTGGAGCAATTTACCCTGGGCTTCAATGAGAGCTACAAGGTGGTGGCAGTTACTCCGCCACTTTCGGAAGGTTTGGCAGAAACACTGGCGGATATGATAAAGGAGGGACAGACCCATGGAGCTTGAGGAGCTAATCCACAGTATCAAGATGTCCCGGTCTGTGCCTACTGAGGAAGACCTGAGGAGCCTGCCTCATAAGAAGGCCTTTATCTACGGTCGCGTGTCAACCCAGGGGCAGATCAAGGACAGCCGTGAATCAATTCATGAGGTGGCAAAACTGGTCGCCATCGCCAAAAAAGATGGGTATCAATCGGATATCGAGGCCGATGCCGTCGGCAATTGGCTTGATTCCATTCAAAATGGCGAAGAGGTATCCCGGACGATGGAGGACGGCGATATCACCATCGACTGCAGCGACCTGGGACTGTCTGGATCGTTGGGTGAAGACAAGCGGCCTGGCTTAAGAACTTTATGGGAGGGAGTAGAAACCGGGGAAATAGGCGCCGTCTATCTTACCGAAGGAATGAGCCGTCTTTCCCGCGACCGGGACCGGGTGCTCGGCTACAAGCTACTCAGGCTTCTCAAACAACAGAAATGCCGCATCAGGACTCCGGAAGGTGTTTACAACCCAGGCGTGCCGCGTGATTGGGATTACCTTGCCGACGATATTGAAGACTCGGCCGAAGAAATGAAGAAAATGGGAATAAGACTGGGCCGACGACGGATATCAAAAGCGGCGGAGGGCAGGCATGTTGGCAACCCTGTATCTCCAGGTTATATTATCACTATCGAAGGACAGAAAAGAGACGGCTCTTATATCTTGGGGAAGTGGGAGCCGTACCTTCCCCATCAGGCAATCGTCGTTCAAATACTGAGAGAAGTCGTCAGGCAACAATCTCTGCACCGAGCGGCGCTTATTCTAAATGAGAAAGGGGTGGTGTTCCCCTTCTTCCCAGAGTCCTTAAAGTATATGGAGACCAGGTCAGCGATGAGACAGTACCTTAGAAACGACAAAGGTTACCGAATTACGTCGCACACGCTGAGAGGTCTCGCCACAAATGTAAAGTTGATCGGTATCTGGGAATACAAAGACATTCTCATTGAGGATAACCATCCTGCTATTGTTCCAGTTGACCTGTTTTTGCAGGCCTACGAAATAGCCTTAACCAACAAACCCAGAGGGAAGGCGGTTCATAGTGAGCCAATGGAGTGGTCCGAACTGCTCTACTGCTACAACCATGACGAGCCGCGACAGCTATCAGCAAACAACAGCAGAAAGCAATGGGCCTGCAATTATGATTACAAGATGGCCCAAGGGGCGCGATGCCTGTATGTTGAGGACCACATATTGACCAAGCCACTGACCAGGGAGGTACTGAATTGCCTTGACTTGACTCCTCACGCTCAAGCGGTTCTCGAAAAGCTCAGGCAAGAAATAGGCGAACATAACGTTGAGGAGTCCAGGAACCGTCGCAAAGAAGTTGAATTAAAGAATCGTATCGCCAATCTGGAACGATACTTGGGATTAGAGAATCCCGAGCGTGAAGAGACCTACTGGCGCCTGATCAATGAAAC
>CAYPYL010000232.1:0-2293 GCA_964414605.1 uncultured Dehalococcoidaceae bacterium | reverse complement strand
AGCTCATGACCCGCCGTGAGCTTATCGATAACTTCTCCCTCGACCGTATCGGCAAGACCGGCGCCATCTTCAATCGCGACAAGCTCGACTGGATGAACGGAGTTTATATCCGCAGTCTGGATGTAGAAGACCTCACGCAGAGGGTGCTTCCGTTCCTGGAAAAAGGCCTGCCCGAACAGGTAAAACGGCCGCTGGATACGGACTACGTCCGCCGGATGATGCCGCTGATACGGGAGCGCATAAATACCCTCGATGAAGCAGCTGTTTATGCCGACTTCTTCTTTACAGACACGCCGGAATATGAAACCTCCTTGCTGGTAGGCAAGAAAATGACTCCGGAAACCTCGTTAGCGGCATTGAAAGCCGCTCAAGAAAGGCTGTCTTCACTGGAGGACTTCAACCATGAACTGCTGGAAGATGCGCTCCGTCCTCTCGCCGGGGGGTTGGGAATCAAGGCGGGGCAGCTTTTCGGACTGCTCCGTACGGCTACCACCGGTCGTACCGCCACTCCTCCCCTCTTTGAGACTATGGCGGTACTGGGTAAAGAAAAATGTCTGAAAAGGATTAAGGTCGCGATAGCTAAATTGGAAAGCAACCGAAAGGGATTAGAAGGAAAGGAGGACAATAAAGACCAATGACCACAGACAAAAACACACCTGCGAGCGATTTTATAAGGGGTATTGTCCGCCAGGACCTTCTGACGAACAAGTATGGCGGCAGGGTACATACCCGGTTTCCGCCGGAACCAAACGGCTACCTGCATATCGGGCATGCCAAGGCTATCTGGATCAGTTTCAGCATCGCCGAGGAGTTCGGCGGACTGACCAATCTGCGTTTCGACGACACCAATCCTGTTAAGGAAGAACAGGAGTATATCGACTCTATCATAACGGATATACGCTGGCTGGGGTTCGACTGGGGAGACCGGCTTTACTATGCCTCGGACTACTTCGAGCAGATGTATGAATACGCCGTACAGCTCATCGAGAAAGGCAAGGCATACGTCGATGAGTTAAGCGCGGAGGAAATCAGGAACTATCGCGGTACCCTGACTGAACCGGGCAGGTTGAGTCCCTACCGGGACCGTTCGGTAGAGGAGAACCTCGATTTATTCAAGCGTATGCGCGCCGGTGAATTCCCGGATGGCTCACGTGTACTAAGGGCGAAGATTGACATGGCCTCTAATAACCTGAATATGCGTGACCCTGTCATGTACCGTATCCTGCACGCCAGGCACCCCCGCACGGGCGATAAATGGTGTATCTATCCCATGTACGACTGGGCTCACGGCCTCGAGGACTCCATCGAAGGGATTACCCATTCCATCTGTACGCTGGAATTTGAAGACCACCGCCCTCTCTATGACTGGTTTCTCATTGAACTGGGTGCCTACCGCCCGCAGCAGATTGAGTTCGCCAGACTCAATCTGAACTATACCATCATGAGCAAGCGCAGGCTGCTGCAACTGGTACGGGAAGGATTTGTCCGCGGGTGGGACGACCCGCGTATGCCGACCCTCTCCGGTTTACGCCGGCGTGGCTACACGACGGAGGCTATCCGTACCTTCTGCCAGCGTACGGGAGTGGCCAAGACGAACAGCACCGTCGATATTGCTTTTCTGGAACATTGCCTCCGGGAGGATTTAAACCAGCGGGCCCCGCGTGTCATGGGCGTGTTACGTCCGCTGCGCATGGTAATTGATAACTATCCGGAAGGACAGGTGGAAGAGTTCGACGCGGTGAATAACCCGGAGGACCCCGCCGCAGGGACGCGTAAAGTACCATTTTCGCGTGTTTTGTATATTGAACAGGAAGATTTCAATGAAGAACCCCCACCGAAATATTTTCGCCTGGCGCCGGGTCGCGAAGTGAGGCTGCGGTATGCATACTTTGTGACCTGTGTGGGTGTGGTGAAAGATGACAAGAGCGGAGAAGTGGTAGAGGTTCACTGCACTTACGACCCGTCCACGCGGGGCGGCAATTCCCCGGATGGACGCAAGGTTAAATCGACGATACACTGGGTTTCCGTAGAGCACGCAATCGAGGCCGAAGTACGTTTATACGATAGCCTGTTCAACAAGGAAGACCCTATGGACGTGGAAGACGGTACTGATTTCAAGGACTCTATTAGTACCGATTCCCTCGAGGTATTGACATCGTGTCGCGTCGAGCCCGGTCTTGCCGGAGCCCCACCGGGAAACCGGTACCAGTTTGAAAGGCAGGGATATTTTTGCGTTGACCCTGATTCGTCTCCGGAAAAACTGGTATTCAATCGGATAGTATCACTACGGGAT
>CAYPYL010000231.1:0-2304 GCA_964414605.1 uncultured Dehalococcoidaceae bacterium | reverse complement strand
TACGTATCCCGTATTGACCCCCGGCCGCTGTTGCTGGTCCACGGCAGCCTGGATGAGACGGTACCGGTTGACCACGCCCGCAGTCTGTACGATAAAGCCGGGGACCCCCGGAAACTGGTGATAATCGATGGGGCCGGTCACCGTTTACGGCGGGACAATAACGTGGTCGGTGCCGTGCTGGATTGGTTGAAGTCACCGCGGTCCAGCTGATACCACCGATTGACCGAAGAACTGAAAATGAGCTATAATTAAAGTAGAGAACTGGACAAGACGAACTAAAAGGCGGGTCAAGCTTGCACGAGTCTTGCGGAGTATTTGGTGTATATTCCCCGGATGAAGATATAGCCCGTCTTACTTTTTTTGCCCTCTACGCGCTCCAGCACCGCGGCCAGGAAAGCGCCGGCATCGCCACCGCCGACGGCAGTAGAATCAGGATATTTACCGGTATGGGGCGTGTCTCCTATGTATTTACCGAAGAGACGCTGACTAACCTGACCGGTCATATCGCCATCGGGCATAACCGGTATTCCACGGCGGGTTCCAGCCGGGCATCCAACGCGCAACCGATTATAGTCAGGAACAATGATAGTACCATCGCCGTAGCTCATAACGGAAATATCATCAACGCCGCGCGTCTCTATGATGAACTCACCGGGCTGGGCTATACATTCAACGGCTCCACCGATACCGAGGTTATCGCCAATCTTATCCTGTCTTCACCGGGGCAAAACTGGGTTGAGAAGATTCGGCATGCCATGCGCCGACTCCAGGGCGCATATTCGCTGGTTATACTCACGCCGAATGAGCTTTATATCGTGCGGGACCCGTTTGGCGTGCGTCCTTTATGCCTGGGTACCGTTGACAGTGGCTGGGTGGCGGCCTCCGAGACCTGTGCGCTGGACCATATCGGCGCTGATTTTATCAGGGAGGTTACTCCCGGTGAAATCGTTAAAATTAATCAAAACGGACTGGAAGGCTTTAAAGGTGAATCGCTTAAGAGAGGGGCGTGCATATTCGAGTATATTTACTTCGCCCGACCCGATAGCGTGATTAACGGCAAGCTGCTCTACCCGGCGCGGCAGGCGATGGGGGCAGGATTGGCCCGGGAATACCCGGTCGATGCGGATATCGTCATGGGTGTACCGGATTCAGCCACGGCGGCGGGGACGGGCTTTGCGCGTGAGTCCGGCATTCCGGTCGTCGAAGGACTGATAAAGAACAGGTATGTCGGGCGCACCTTTATCGAGCCGGACCAGCGGATGAGAGACCTGGGCGTCAAGTTGAAGTTCAATCCGCTGCCCCAGGTGCTGGACGGGGAGCGCCTGGTAGTCGTCGACGACAGCATCGTGCGGGGCACGACGACCCCCAGCGTGGTGAAAATATTGAGGAAGGCGGGCGCTAAAGAGGTTCATATGCGTATCTGCGCGCCGCCCATAAAGTACCCCTGTTTCTTCGGCGTGGATATGGCCACGCGGCGCGAGCTTATCGCCGCGCAGAAGAGCATCCCGGAAATCTGCGAGTTTATCGGCGCCGATTCTCTTGGTTACTTAAGCATCGAGGGCTTGATAAGGGCCGTTGGCCTGCCCAGGGATAATTTCTGCCTGGCCTGTTTCACCGGCGATTACCCGATACCGGTACAGCTTGAGATGGACAAACTGGAGCTGGAGACCCTGGCCGACGGCCGGCATGAGGCCTTCTGCGACGGCATGGAAGACGGATAGCCTTCGCTTTCCCCCCGTTTCCCCCCTTACCTCCTTAAATACGTGCGAATTTCTTCCTTCAGGTTATTGACAGGGGAGACCTTTTGTTATATAGTGTTTCTAGAACAGGTGTTCGTCATATACAATCGCCTGTCCGGGAGTCGGCATGAAAAAGATGTCTGACAAGCAAAAAAGCATTATTAAATTCATCGAGCGCTTCCTCTCCGATAAGGGCTATCCCCCCTCTATCCGGGATATACAGACCGGATGCAACATAAGCTCGACATCGGTCGTGGACTATAATCTGAACATACTGGAAAGCCGGGGGCATATCCGCCGCCATGCCGATGTTTCACGCGGCATTACGCTGCTAGCGCGCACCCAAACCGCCGATTCGCTGGTGCCGGTGCCCGTTATCGGGATGATAGCCGCCGGCGAGCCGATACCGGTGCCGGCCCCCGATACCTGGGACGTTGCCGCGGTGTCCGAGACCATGGAGGTGCCGCGCGAGCTTACCCGCAACCGCGAGAACATCTACGCGTTGAAGGTCAAGGGCATGTCCATGGTGGATGCCCTGATTAATGACGGCGATATCGTCCTGATG
>CAYPYL010000230.1:0-2309 GCA_964414605.1 uncultured Dehalococcoidaceae bacterium | reverse complement strand
CCTTCCTGGGCGGCATCGCCTGTGCCACCATCGGCGTTTTCGTGGTGCTGATGCACATGCCCTTTATCGGCGTATGCATGTCCCACGCCGCTTTCGCCGGAGCCCTGCTCGGTCTCTGGCTGGGATTTAACCCGCTGGTGGGTGCTTTCGGCGTCTCCCTGCTCTCCGCCGCCATCATCGGCCCGCTGGCCGACCGCGGCGAGCTAAGTCCGGAGACATCGATAGGCGTGATATTTTCCCTGATGCTGGGACTGGCCTTCCTGTTCATGGGGCTGATGCCCGGCACCAAGTCTGGTGCCCTGGAGCTGCTCTGGGGCAGCATCCTGACCAATACCCGGAGCGATATTATCCTGCTCGGCATCGTTGCCGTCGTCGTGGTGGCGCTGGTCTTTTCCTTCTTCAAGGAGATACAGGCCACCGTATTTAACCGGGATACCGCGCTGGCGGTGGGCATACCGGCGGCCATATTCCTTTACGGTATTTTATTTTTAACCGGCGCCACTATAACCGCCTCGCTGCGTTCCATCGGGGGGCTGCTTATCTTCAGCCTTATACTGAACCCGGCGGCGGCAGCCTACCAGCTTACCTATAACATGAAAAAGATGTTCCTGCTGGCGGCGGCTTTCGGCGTGCTCTCCGGGTGGGTGGGGCTGCTGTTCTCTTACCTCTTTAACCTCCCCAGCGGCGCCACTATCGTCGTCACGTCCTCGGTGATATTCCTCGTCGCCGCGGTATTCTCTCCCAAGAGGAAGGTCAAGGGCTGGCAGAAACAGCCTGCCCCGGAGAAAGAGGCATGATTAAGCAGTATTTCAACGATAGAGCGGCCATCTGGGACGACGAGATATCGGAAAAAGACGTGAAAAAGCTGGAAGTCATGGCACGACGTCTTTCCATAGAGTCCAGCTCCGCCGTGCTGGACGTCGGGACGGGTACCGGTGTTTTCCTACCGTTTCTCCTGAATAGCGCCGGTGATAAGGGGAGGGTAGTCGCCATCGATTTCGCCGAGGAGATGCTGAAAATCGCCAGGACCAAAGATTTTAACGGCAACGTCAGTTTTATCTGTGCCGATGTTTGTGGCATCCCCTGCGACGGCGGGACGTTCGACTGCGTGGTGTGTTATTCCAGTTTCCCCCATTTCCAGGACAAGCCGGGGGCACTCGCGGAAATCTTCCGGGTGACGAAGAATGGTGGCTGGCTTTTCATTTGTCATACGTCGAGTCGAGCTTGTATCAATGATATTCACCGCCAGCTGCCGGTGGTGAACAATGATATTCTTCCCGGTACTGATGAAATGCGGGCGCTGCTGTTAGCGGCCGGGTTTATTGACATAAAGATAGAGGATGGAGAAGACAGCTATCTTGCCGGCGCCAGAAAGCCCACGTGCGCGGGTGATTAAAGCAGCTTCAGGGTCTGTGTTTCCATCTCCAGGCTAATATCCAGCGCCTTGAAGGAATGCGTCAGCGCCCCGATGGATATGATATCCACCCCCGTCATGGCCACCTGTCTGACGTTCTCCAGAGTTATACCCCCGGATGCCTCCAGTTTGGCCTGCCCCGAGACCAGGTTCACCACCTGGCGCATTTCATCCGGGCTCATGTTGTCCAGCATGATGATATTCGCCCTGGCCTTGAGGGCGTCCATCGCTTCCCCGGTACTGGTGGCTTCCACCTCGATGATTGTCTCCTCGGGAATGTTATTCCTTGCCTTGTCCACGATTTCTTCCAGGCTCATGCCCATGGCGCGCAGCGCGGCGATGTGGTTGTCCTTGATGAGAACGGCTTCGCCCAGGTGCATGCGGTGGTTGTAGCCCCCGCCCATCCTCACGGCGTATTTTTCCAGTACGCGCATGCCGGGCGTGGTCTTGCGGGTATCGACGATTTTGGCTTTCAGACCTTTGACTTCCGCCACATACTGCGCCGTCATCGAGGCGATGCCGCTAAGTCTCTGCACGAAGTTAAGGGCTACCCGCTCCGCTTTGAGGATGTTGATAACGTTGCCGGCTACCTTTGCGGCGATGTCTCCCGGCTTTACGGGAGTCCCGTCTTTAATCAGTATATCGACTTCCAGCGAAGGGTCGAGACGCAGAAATACGCGCCCCATCACCCCGATGCCTGCCAGCACGCCTGCTTCCTTCACCAGGACCGATGCCTTTCCGGTAAGGTCGGGTGGCATCAGCGCCTCGCTGGTGACATCGCCGAAGCCGGTATCTTCCTCAAGGGCGAGGTCAATAATTGCATCAAACTCTTTATCTGTCAGGTCGGCGGTATTCAATTGCCTACTTCTCTCGTTGTATGGCGACGCTGCCCCGG
>CAYPYL010000229.1:0-2320 GCA_964414605.1 uncultured Dehalococcoidaceae bacterium | reverse complement strand
AGTCCAGTCCGAGGAACTTGGCAATCTTATCGAAGGCCTCGCCGGCGGCGTCGTCCAGCGTGGTGCCCAGCAGCTCGTACCGACAGTCCTTCTCGACGTAAAGCAGCATGGTATGTCCCCCGGAGACCGTCAGACACACGTGCGGCACCGGCAGGTCCGGATTACTCAACCGGTTGGCGAAGATATGCCCCTCGATGTGGTGCACGCCGATAAGGGGCAAATGCCTGGCGTAGCATATCGACTTGGCGGCGGCCACGCCGACCAGCAGGCAGCCGGCAAGCCCCTGCCGCGAGGTTACGGCCACAGCTTCGACATCGTCCAGGGTCTTACCCGCCGTATCCATGGCTTCCTTGATAACATAGCCGATAAGCTCGGTATGCCGGCGGGCGGCGATTTCCGGCACCACCCCGCCGTATTTCTTCAGCAGGTCGAGCTGCGTGGCGATGATGCTGGATAATATGGTCTTACCGTCGGCCACCAGCGCCGCCGAGGTCTCATCGCACGAGGTCTCGATACCCAGAACCAGCATTTTCTATTAATCCTTTACGTATGATCTTTCCTGTATTTGTTAATAAACGCCTTCGCCGTAGATTCCTTAAGGTACAGCGGCGTCAGGGAAAGCACGTCATCTTCCTCGCCGCGTTCCAGACGCCGCGCCGCCAGGCAGGCCACCGATGCCCCGCCCGGCAAAGCCTCCACCGCTTTAATAATCATCCCCGTTTCCCGCCCGACCATATCCGCATATTTCCGCGCCCCGTTCCCGACAAGCACGGTTGAATTGGTTAACAACAATGTTAATCCTTTAACATCGCCCACATAGTATTCGCCGATTCTTTCGACCGAACCGTTTACGGGACGGTAGAGGGCGGCATAGACGGCGTCCCCGGCGCCGGCGCCGATAACGGCGCAAATCAACGAAGCCACGCCGCAGGCGGCATAAGCCAGCACCTCCAGGGTGGATACTCCGACCACCGGTTTGCCGGCGCTGAAAGCCAGCATCTTACCCGCGGTCACCCCCACCCTGATTCCCGTCCAGGAACCCGGCCCCAGTCCCACCCCGATTCCCTCGACGTCTTTCAGGGTCAGGCCGGCGCGCGTTAAGGCGGAATCTATGTTCTGGACAATCTGCTCGAGGGAATCGGCCCTGGCATCGCAGGAAAAGTCCGCCAGGACTTTATCGCCTTCGGTCACGCCGAAGGCATTGGCGTAATGAGATGTATCCAGGCCAAGCACTATCATTTCCGCAGCTCCTCGAATAGCGCGGCGAACCCGCCGCCGGAGGTCGAAAATACCATCCGCCGCTTACGGGCGGAAAGGATTTCAAACTCCACCTTCAGAAGGTCGTCGGGGAGGAGGGAGGGGATTTTCTCCGCCCACTCGATAATCATCACGCCGGACTCCACACGCGAAAGGTAGTCGGTAATGCCGAGTTCGACGACGTCCGATTCCGTTCCAAGTCGGTACAGGTCCATGTGAAAAACGGGCAGCCTGCCGCGGTATTCGTTCACCAGGACGAAGGTGGGGCTGTTGACCTGCCGCGGCGGCACGCCGAGTCCTTCGCAGATACCGCGCGCAAGGAGCGTCTTGCCGCAACCGAGCTCGCCGATTAACGCTATGACGCTGCCCCCTGACAGTCGCTGACCCGCCCGTTTGCCGAGAGACGAGGTGGCCGCGGGGCTGTTGCTGAAAAATTCGTACTTATCCATCGGGAATGACAATCTTCTGAAGGCAGCGAAAAGGGAAAATTTTTTTACCCTTTACCGTCGTTTCCCACGCCTGAAGGGCCGACTTCTCTACTTGACGATAGTATAGCATAATGGTAAATTGTGTTCTATAAACATGGTGAAGGAAAATCAAAATCCGCCCCCGGATGAAAGCCACCGGATAGCCACCACCGACGATATCGAGGTCTCCACATACCTCGAAATCGCTAAGGAAATCGGCGGAGAACAGCCGGCGGCGACCGAAGAGGCCGTTTCCGGCGCCGAGCGAGAGGTTATCATCGTCCTGGACTTCGGCTCCCAGTACAATATGCTGATTGCCCGCCGGGTGCGCGAATGCCAGGTCTACTGCGAGTTGCTGCCACACGATACGCCATGGGAGAAAATCGCCCCGCTAAATCCAAGGGGTTTTATCCTCTCCGGCGGCCCCGCCAGCGTCTACGCCAAGGACGCCCCACTCGCCCCGGCCTACGTTTACGAAAGCGGCCTGCCGGTGCTGGGCATCTGCTACGGCATGCAGGTTATCACCAAGCAACTCGGGGGGCAGGTCAAACCTGGCGCCAAGCGCGAATACGGCCACGCCGTCATGCACATCAGCC
>CAYPYL010000228.1:0-2324 GCA_964414605.1 uncultured Dehalococcoidaceae bacterium | reverse complement strand
CGGCGGCGTTTTTATTAAAGCACAGCAGTCCGGGGTCGGTCAGTATCTCTATGGAGGCATCGTGAATCAACCGCACATGCTCATCAGACAATCTTTCTATGGGGGTATTAATTAAAATTCCTTCTCTCGGCATATTATCTCTCCTTGACTCCGTTCAGGGCTTCTATCACGGCGACGGCGTGAAAACCGTCGGCGCCATAACCGTCGGCGCCGATACTCTCGGCGTACTCCTGCGATACCGGCGCTCCGCCGATGATTATCTTCACCTTGTCTCTAAGTCCGTTTTCCTCGAGCGCTTTTATCGTATCTTCCATGTTTACCATAGTGCTGGTAAGCAGCGCCGAAAGCCCGAGATAGTCCGGCTTTTCTTCCCTGACGGCGTTGACGATATCCGCGGTTTCGACGTCGTGGCCTAGGTCTATGACCTCGTAGCCGGCACCACGTAAAAGTATCGATACGATATTTTTACCGATATCGTGCATGTCTCCCTTTACCGTGGCGAAGAGTATCTTCCCCTTGGGTTTTACACCGCTCTTAGCCAGGTGCGGCTTGAGCAACTCCATAGCGGCTCCTACAGACTCGGCGGCGGCGAGCATGTCCGGTATGTAATATTCCTCGTCCTCGAACTTCTGCCCTACGACTTCCATCGATGCGGTGAGCCCTTTATTTATAATATCCGATACATCTACGCCCGAAGACAGCGCTTCTTCGATAAGCTCGGTTACGCCGGGCTCGCCGGCGCTTCCTTCTTCGATGCCTTCGTCATCCCGGGTGACTCTCCCCTGGATAACGTTCTCTTTTATCAAATCTATAATATCCCCGGACATGTCTGTCTCCTCTCAAACTGTGAAAACGCGTTATGCTACGATACCTTTTATCTCATTCAATATTCGGCTCCGCACCGGCTCGGGCAGGCTGGCAGCCGGACTTTCCAGGATAGTCTTGACGGTTTCGGCGGCTTTTTGCCAGGTGGTCTTTTGCCCTTTTTCCTCCCATTTATCACGGCTGTTACGGTCGCTTAGTGTGGGTTGATAGTGTTCTTTGCGCATGAAGCGCCGCGTGTGTCTGGTGGAGACGAAGTTGCCTCCCGGACCGACCTCTTTCATAAGGTCGTAAGCCAGGGTCTCGTCGTCCACCCGGATGCCTTCCACCGCCCTCATTACCATGCCCAGTATCTCGTTATCGATGACGTATTTTTCGTAACAGGCGGTCATGGCGAACTCCATCAGGCCGGCGCTGTCATGGATGAAATTGGAACCGGCCAGGGCGCAGAGCAGGTTGGTTATTGCCGATTCGTACCCGCTCTGGGAGTCCAGGGTCTTGGAATCGGTCATGCCCCCGGTGGCGTAATAGGGCAGCTTGTAGAACTGTGCCATCTGGGCTCCGGCGGCGTTAAGCAGGCCCATCTCTACCGAACCGGCGATGTATTTCAGGTCACGGAGGTCGGTATTGGTGGCTACCGAGCCGAAGATAACCGGCGTGCCGGGATTGACGGCTTGCGTCAGGATTACCCCCCACAGCGAGTCCACCGTCTGGACGGTGAGGTTAGACGCCAGCGTTATCGGGGACGTGGCTCCGCACAAAGGTTCGGAGGGACAGACCAGCGGTATGCCGCTTTCCGCTACGGAGACCACCATGTCGCCGTACTTGGCGTCGATGATAAAGGGACTGATAAAACAGGTTATAATGGAGATAATCGGGCGTTTCCGCAGCGCTTCCGGCGACCCCGCCGCCAGTTCCGCCATCTTGATGACCTGCCGGGCGCCTTCGGCGGTGTAAACGCCGCCCATGATATGCTTGGTGGTGTTGTCCAGTCCGGCGAAAAAGCGGTTGACGTCGACCTCCTCAAACGGCAGCTCGTTCGGATAGGTAGGCAGCAGGAAGAGGTGGATATTGTCCAGCCGGTCGACTATTCTGGTGATATTTTTCAGGTCGTCCAGGGTGGCGGGCCGGCTCTCTCCGGTCTCCGGTTCGTAGATATTGAGGGCGGTGCCTCCCGTTCCGGTATAGACGCGGCTGCCCCCGAGGTGTATATCGTCTTTTTCGTCGCGTCCGCAGAGGACGACCTCGGAGGGAGCTTTTTCGATGAGTTCACGTACTTTATCGCGTGATAGCCGTACCCGGCGATTTTCCCTGTCCACTTTGGCGCCGGCTTTCTCCAGTACTGCCAGCGCTGCGTCGGAACTGACCTCACAACCAATTTCTTCTATGATGCGTAATACTGTTTCGTTTATCCTGGCTATGTCTTCGGGGGTGAGGGGCTTATAACTGCCCCCTTCAAGTCCTTTTCGAATCATCCTCTAATACTCTATCTCCTCCTGCCC
>CAYPYL010000227.1:0-2331 GCA_964414605.1 uncultured Dehalococcoidaceae bacterium | reverse complement strand
TCAATTCCAATAGCGTAAATACCATTCATGCCATACCGGACAACCTGTTCACCAGTACCACAGCAAATGTCCAGCACCCTATCTTCAGTAGTCATGCCAGCAAAATTCGGGATGAAGTCTCTAATATTACTGAGTAGGGGATCTACGATATTTGCATAATTAAACAGTAACATCAGAGTAAATCATAGCAGAAAATGAACCGTTGTAAAATAGTAACTACCAAAGCAAAATCGGGGGTATTAGTCAGTTCATAACAAAGTGGCAGCGGCTGGGATTGAACCGTAGAGCTGGCTTCGGGGTACGTGAAAGCGAATAATTTCCAGGCGCGATTATATAGAAAAAATTACAAAGATAATCGCCGTAACCACCACTCCACCCACTCCTATCGTAAAGCCTGTGGTCATTATGTCAGTGGCATTTTGCTTTCCGCCATACATGTTGACCAGCCCCTTTCCGAAGGTGATAGCAGCCACCAGGAAAAACAGCAAAGCAACAATAAAAGTTACGATGAACATAAGCTCAAGCTCCTTCCCAGCCGGGTGAAATTATCCGCGCATATATCCTGCAGAAAAGCCACAGCCTTATTCGCGGCGGCCTCCACCGGTGCAGACATTTCCGTACTCCATGTCAGCTTCTCGGGGCGTGTGACCAGGAAATAGACTTCCGGTTCGTGACCGAGGAGCCGCCACATTTGCACAAGTTCCAGCACGCCAACCTGGTGGAAAGATATGATTCTTTTCCCCGGCTCGGTAAAACCGTGTTCCGGCCTGAAAAAGCATATCTCGCCGGGGGCTAACTCCTTTATCATAACATCCACCACGATGACCCTTCGTGCACCCTCCAGTGCACCCAGCAAATCGAAACCGCCCACGTGGCCTTCAGAGACCACGATTCCGTCGGGCAGCTTTATTTCTTTGAGACGCCGGGCAACGTGGACGCCGAAGCCCTCGTCACCTAGTATCGGGTTACCGACTCCCAAAATCAGCGTTTTACCCGCCCGATCTCGTTTTCCTTTCATACGCTTTCCTTCTCGGTCGCTTCCTCGCTTTTATAACTACCGGAAAAAAGATGCATATCTTTTAATTCGCTAGGCTTCTCTCGAAGGTTCAGATAAACGTGTATCATCAGGAAAATGACAAAAAGCCAGTCCACCACAAAATGCGCCATACGAACCTCGATTTCATTATCAAACAATCTGTAATTAAACCAGTACATAAACCCATCCGGATACTTCAGGGCAAGGCCGGATAATATCTGAAAGATGACGAGAATAAATATGAAACAATAGGTCAGCATCTGTAGTGTATTATATTTCCTGGATATTACCGGTTGGTCGCCGATATAGGCGTAGTAGTTGATTACCTTGGGGAGTAATTTCATGTCTGCCCAGGTAGGAATAAAAAGACGACAGTCTCTGCTCGTGCCGACGAACATACACCAGACCCGTAGTACGGTAGCGACAATCAACATTATGGCAGCAAAGTAATGCACCCCCCTTGACATAGACATAAGGAATCCGGCTCCGCCAATAAAGGGGCGATGGATGTAAAAGCCGGTAAAAACCAGTAGCAGTATTGCCACCATGATTATTTCGTGAAGGATGCGGTGTTTCAGGGGATGTCTTATCATTTCGTTTTGTTTATTTACCATTTTCCCCTCCTAAGTTACCTTGTATACCTTGATATCATTGGTCTCCGGGTCGATAAGGTGCACGGCACACGCCAGGCACGGGTCGAAGGAGCGTATGATGCGTACCACGTTAATCGGATTATCGGCATCGGGCACCGGGGCACCGATGAGTGATTGCTCGTAGGGACCGCGCCTGCCCTTCTCATCGCGCGGTCCGGCGTTCCAGGTACTCGGTACCACCATCTGGTAATTGCCGATACGGTAGTCCTTGACTTCCATCCAGTGTCCCAGCGCTCCACGCGGAGCATCCCAGAAACCCATACCACGCCCCGAGCGGGACACCGGAGCATCCTTCATACCGATGAGGGGTCCGGCGGTAGCGAGCTCGATAAGCCTGTCAATCCATTCCATGCCTGCCTCGCCGACAATCCTGGACTCGACGGCACGGCAGAAATGCCGGGCAACGGCGCCGGGCTTGGCACCCTTTTCAACGAGGGCAATCAACTCCGGATAACGGTTGACCAGACCCCTTGCCAGCGGGCCTACCTCCATGGGTTCTCCGCCGTAACGTGGCGCCTTGAGGAAGGAGTAAGCCCCTTCCTTATGCACGTTGAACTCGGTAACGCCCTCGCCGGGATGAAGGCTGTTTACGCCGGCGGGATAATTGTACCAGGAGTATTCCACCGCCTCCGTAATTTGACT
>CAYPYL010000226.1:0-2355 GCA_964414605.1 uncultured Dehalococcoidaceae bacterium | reverse complement strand
ACGTGGCCGGGGAGATTATCACCAACGCGGTAAGCTCCGCTACGCGTGACCCGCGCTTCCCGCCAATCGCCCCGGAGGAGCTTAAGGACCTGGACTACAGCGTTGACGTGCTGACCAAACCGGAGCCGGTTGAGGATGAAAGCCAGCTCGACCCCAGGAAGTACGGGGTAATCGTGGAGGCGGGGTGGAGGCGGGGCCTGCTCCTGCCGGACCTGGAAGGAGTGGACACGGTGGCGTATCAGATAGACATCTGCCGGCAGAAGGCGGGCATCCGCCCGGACGAGCCGGTGAAGCTGTATAGATTTGAGGTGAAGAGGTATAAGTAAGAGGGTATTTTAAAAGTATTTTTCAATAACAACTAAAAGCGGAGGTATTTACTATGGACTGGGTTATTGTTAGCGCAGTATCAACAGCCGTTATGACATTCGTGATTTTTCTTGCATCAATTGCAGCAATATGTCAACTAATAGAACTGCGAAACTCAAGGCAATTAGATGCCTTTATAAATCTTATTCAAGTATTACAGAAAGAAGATATTAGAGAAGCAAGGCGTATATTAATTGAAAAAGTAGCTAAAAAAGAGTATAAAGATTGGTCACTGGATGAAAGGAAACAATCTGAGAGGGTGTGTCATACATATGATACCGCAGGCATAATGTCTTCAAAGAAACACATTGATGGCAAGTTAGTTGTTGCCAATTGGCATGATTCAATCACTAAATGCTGGGAAGCGGCAAAACCGATGATTATGGAACATAGGAAGGAACGTGGCAAGGATTTCTGGGATAATTTTGAGGAATTATACAATGAAGCCGTAAAGTATGAGAAAAATAGAAAGATAAAATAAGTCGTAGTCTAAGCCGTAAATGATACGGGGGCAGCCTGGGTAGGAATAGATGAGTAACGAGGGGGTGGGGATAAGGTATAAAAGTATCTAAAGGAGTATAAGGGGAAAAGGAGGTCAAAATGAAAGTACAGAGGTCCATCGAGATTAAGGCCCCACCGGAAAAAGTCTGGCCACTCCTGATTGACCCGGAGAAAATACTGAAGTGGTTTAACCTCCTCCAAAAATTTGAATACACCGGCGACAAGCGCAGCGGTGTGGGTACCACTTTCTACTACGAAGAGAAGTCCAGCGGCCAGCTTATGAAGCTTCACTTTATAGTTACGGAATGGGTGGAAAATAAAAAGCTCGCCTTCAGCGTGACGTCAGGCTCTCTGAAGAAAGACGACCAGGTATGGAGTATCGAAGCCACGCCCTCGGGGTGTAAATTCACGGCGTTTGAAGACATGGAAATGCCCATGGGTATATTCGGGAAAATTATAGGCGCCCTGCTCGGTGAAAAGATGATCGGCGGGCATATTGAAGATATACTCGCTAATTTAAAGAAAATGGCGGAGGCGCAGTAGAAATTGGATTAATATAAAAAATTGCAGTAAACTTAATCCACACAACAGATATATCACATATTCAGGAGGACAAGAGGTGGCAGACGGAAACGGACACAAGTCTGTCTCCGAACCGGATGAGGTGGAACCATGAGCATGGACATGTTCGAACAGCCGGGCCAGCAGGACCAGCCGGACCAGATGCTTAACGCCCCACTGGCCACGCGGATGAGGCCCAACAGCCTTCATACGTTCGTCGGGCAGGAGCACCTGATCGGCAAGGGACGCGTGCTCCGGCGGGCTATCGAGGCGGACCGTATCCCCTCGATGATTTTCTGGGGGCCGCCGGGCTGCGGCAAGACTACCCTGGCTTACATCATCGCCAACAGCACCGGCGCGCATTTCGCCCCCATCAGCGCAGTAAGCGCCAGTGTCAACGACCTGCGCAAGATAGTACAGCAGGCCGCGGAAAGGCACAAGGTGCACATGCAAAAGACGATTCTCTTCATCGACGAGATTCACCGCTTCAACAAGACACAGCAGGACGCCGTTTTACCTTACGTCGAGGACGGTACCGTTGTCCTCATCGGCGCCACCACGGAAAATCCCTCCTTCGAGGTGACTTCTCCGCTGCTTTCCCGCACCCGCGTCCTGCCGCTGAAACCCCTTAGCGAAGACGAAATACAGACACTCGTCCACCGCTCGCTTAGAGACAAGTTCCAGGGAATCGGCGAACTCAACGCGGAAATAGCCCCGGACGCCTTAAGCCACCTCATCGCCATGTCCAACCACGATGCAAGAGTGGCCCTTAATACCCTCGAGACGGCTGCCCAGAACACCGTGCCCAAATCTGAAGGCAACCGGCTGATTACGCTTTCGATAATCGAAGACGCGCTCCAGCGCCGCGCCGTCCTCTACGACCGGGCCGGGGAACAGCACTACGACCTCATCTCGGCGCTGCATAAA